>CAZXDQ010000009.1:0-2728 GCA_964639405.1 uncultured Syntrophomonadaceae bacterium
TCCCAATATGCGCATCAAGGGAAGGTAAGGTTTGATTTCATTTAATAAATCCGGAGGCAAAGAGGGAACATTTACTGCAGATACCACCGGTTCTCCTTGAAGGGCCCGCAATCCCTGCTCGGCCACCTGGATAGCCACATTGACCTGGGCTTCCTCAGTTGAAGCAGCCAGGTGGGGAGTAAGAACCACGTTTTCCAGCCCCTTCAGAGGACTGTCTTCCCTCAGAGGTTCCTCCTCAAAGACATCCAGGGCAGCTCCAGCCACCCTGCCATCTTGCAATGCTTCCGCCAGAGCATCTTCATCCACCAACCCACCTCGGGCACAGTTAATGAGCCTAACTCCCGGCTTCACTTTTTGCAGTTCTTCCCTGCCGATAAAGTGGTGGGTGGAATTGTTTTTGGGCATATGAAGGGTAATAAAATCCGCCCTTTGAAGGACTTCTTCTTTGTTGACCAGCTCTACCTCCATCTTTTTGGCACGTTCCGGAGAAATGTGGGGATCATAGGCTATAAGCTTCATTCCCATGGCCCGAGCTCGGCGGCCTACTTCCCCTCCTATGCGTCCTATACCAAAAAGCCCCAGTGTTTTGCGGTTTAATTCTACTCCTACGTACTTCTTTCTCCCCCACTCCCCCTCTTGCATAGAAGCATGAGCCGCGGGAATATTACGGGCCAAAGAAGACATCATGGCTATGGTATGCTCAGCTGTAGAAACAGTGTTACCTTCCGGGGCGTTAATTACCATAACACCCCTCTGGGTAGCTGTTTCCACATCAACATTGTCCACACCAACTCCCGCCCGACCTATAACCTGCAGTTTCTCACCCTTCTCTATAAGAGAAGAAGTCACCTGAGTTCCACTGCGTACAAAGAGGGCGTCGTAGTCACCAATTATCTCGGCCAATTCCTCTTCGGAACAATTAGTTTTCACTTCAACTTCCGCTTCCCTTTTCAGTATTTCCAAACCTTCTTCCGAAAGGGGATCACTCACCAATATCTTCAACACCTATCACCTCATCCGGGTGAGTATAGTAATACCAATCTAATACAAATCTGTTTTATCTTTTACTATACGGATAACAACTCAGAAAGATATACAACTTAGATGACCCCGTTCCGCCTAAAGTCAATGACTAACGGGAACAGGGCCAGTCCAAAGTTAAAGCGCCGAGTTATTTCAAATAGGCCACAAAAAGCCCCCAGCCGATTTTATCTTCAAAAGCTTTTTCCACCCAAAACTTGAGGCCGTTTAAAGCATTTTCCACCACTTCCTCTGGTATACCTTTTTCCTGAATGAGTTCCTCTTTTTTGCTTAATACATTATCATGAACTGATTGATACGACTTGCCCAAGTTGCGGCTTCCCAAGTCCTGAACCTCTTTTACTTCGAAGCCTACCTCTTTTAATTTGTTCTCATAAAAGTCAAAAGAAGAAAGATGGGGCACCTTAATTCGAGAATAGATCCTTTCTGCCTCTTCTCTACTCAAAGAACTCATTTCCAGAATATCGGAAAAAACAAACTGGCCGCCCTGCTGAAGCACCCGGGCACACTCTTCTAATAAAGCCCCTTTGTCAGGGCTGTGTAGCATTGACTCCTGGCTAACCATAATCTTAAAAGAACTATCCTTAAAGGGCATCTGGTTAAAATCCCCGTCAATCACTTCGATTTTTTGGTCTAATTTCTCAGAGGCGTTCTTATCCCGGGCACACTCATTTTCTTTTTCCGAAATGTTTAGTCCTACCACTTTTTTACAGGGGGTATTTTTGGCCAGATAGCGGGGAAGTCCACAAAATCCGCTTCCCAAATCCAAAATCACGCTTTCACCATCAACGGAAAGTTTACTAACCAAGTTTTCGTTGGCTTTTTGAGCCGCCTCGAAAAAATCGTCAGTCTCATCAAAAAGCCCCAGGTGGTGATTTTCTCCACCCCAACACTCTTTGTACATTTCGTGGACCGCACTGTTGTAATATTCCCGAGCGGTAGCCACAAAATCACTTGAAGACATAAATAAAAATCCTCCTTTAATTTAATTCAATAGATTTTAAATCAAAACGATTACCTGGTTATTATTAGGTATAATTTGGTTTGCTTTACGTGAAAAACTTTTAAACGTTGGATATCGAGGGCGCTTTATTGTCACTATAATAGTATAAGTGCTGCGTTAAACTATCTCAAGCGCAGAAATGAAGCTTAAATGATGCCATATCCTTGAGTTTTCTGCTAAGCTAAAATATCAGAGGTAAGTTCGTAGTATTACTGTATAAATGGCTTAATTTGTAGCATATACTGTTTCTTTACCCGATTAGTACATTCTGATACAATTTTTTAGCCAAAATGTGTACTTGGTTCGCTTTTTTTATTTTTACTCCTAATTTAGATAAATTAAGAGGGAAAAAAAGCAAGGAAGAAAATAACCACAAAAATAACCTCACAGCCCTTGAAGAAGAAATAAAAGGAGTATCAGGGCAGGAGACCACTAAATAAGAAGATCAAGAAGAAAAAGCTTTCCTTGAAGCCCCATTTTGCTCTTTCCTTACTCTCACTTTTTCGGAAAGAATATCTTACTGGCTGGACCTTTCAGTAGGGGGATTTCCAGCTGGAAAGTAAGTTTTGGAACCTATATTCAGAGATAAGAAGATTTCCACTCAGGTTTTTGCCGGTAAGTAAAGTATCGCCACAGCCATTCCAGAGGACCATAATTGAATCTTGCCATCCACCAGTTGCTCCA
>CAZXDQ010000009.1:2738-15412 GCA_964639405.1 uncultured Syntrophomonadaceae bacterium
CTTGAAGGAACACTATACCAAAGGTGAGCCCGATTCCTCCTACCACTGAAACTTGGTTAAAATAGCCTCCGCCGTATCCGTAAAAAATTAGCACGCATAAGATGGATTGACTCAGGTAGTTAGTCAAAGCCATCCTCCCCGGAGCTGAAAATACCGTTAAAACCCTTTTCCAAAAAGCTTTTTGCAAAAGCAGCAATAAAGAAGTCACGTAAAAGGCGCTCAAAAATACAGCGCCAGCCTGGTTAATCATACTCAACAAGGGAAGCCGCCATAAATCAGCCACGGGTATTATTTCTGCTCCCATTAATATGTACAACCCAGTAAAAACTGCGCCCCCACCCAATCCCCAGCGCCATACTCTTTTCAAGGAAGGTAGATGGGCCTCCACATTTTTAAATACTCCCATTTTGCCAGCGTATAGCCCACACAAAAAGTAAGCTAATACTGCAGGTACATAATATACCAGCATGAGCAGGGCCGGCCATACCTCCCAGGTCCATCGGTAGCGAAGAATCTCAACAAAACTACCATCACGGAAAACTGCGGTTGCTTCCTCCATCATAGCCGTCTGTTCCGCTGTAAATTCTTCTCCTAAAATAACCTGGGCTGCGGATATTATTAAAGAAAAACCTCCCTCAATCAGAACCGCCAATATAAACAAGAAAATAATCCATGGCACCAGGGTTTCCGGACTGGCCCGCCGAAACGCCATTAGAAAAAATCCCACCACCGAATAGTAAAACAGGATATCCCCCGACCAAATAAAAACCAGGTGCACTAACCCAAAGATAAGCAGCCCCAGGAGGCGTCTACGGTAAAGGGTGGTTGGTGACCACCCTTTAGCCATCAACCTTTCCAGGAATATATAAAAACCCAGTCCAAATAGAAAAGAAAAAATGGCGTAAAATTTGCCGGTGGCAAATAATTGGATAAACCACATGCCCAATTGATCCGCAAAATTCGGCATATCCACTGGAGTCTTGATAAAAAAATAATCTACCACCGATTTAAACAAGGTCATATTAACCAATAGGATGCCGAAAAGGGCAAAGCCCCTGATAACATCCAGCTCCTGAATTCTTTCCCGGGGTCGCAGAGGACGGCTGGCAGTGGAAGAATCTAGTGAATCGGAGACAGTACTACCCATGCTCAAAAAATTACCACCCCTTGTACAATTTTCAAAAATTCTCCAGCCCGGTATTTTTTACAATTCACCTTTCAATCCTATATCCTCCGCTACCGACTGCATCCCCTTGATAGTTTCCTGGATAAGTTCGTCCCTGTCCATATTTAACATTTCCAGGCCCTTTTCAATAATTTCCCGGTTTACCCCGGCAGCAAACCCTTTTTGTTTCCATTTTTTCTTCACCGATTTGGGAGTTAGATCCATAATGCTTTTACTGGGACGCATAAGAACGGCAGCATTAATCAAACCAGTGAGCTCATCAATGGTATAGAGGACTTTTTCCATGGTTTCCTGGGGTTCTACCTCGGTGCAAATCTGGTAGCCGTGGCTCTGGACCGCTCTAATATAATCTTCGGGCCAACCTTCTTCCTCCAACATTGCCCTGGTTTTATGGCAGTGTTCTTCGGGGTATTTCTCGTAATCCAGGTCGTGAATCAGGCCAATAACCCTCCACTTTTCCACATCTTCACCAAACAATTCCGCAAAATGGGCCATCACCCCTTCGACCGCCAGAGCGTGTTTGATCAGGGCATCACTCTTATTGTGTTTGATCAAAAGTTCCCAGGCTTCTTCCCGGGTTGGTTTATTCTCCATGAATAAAACCTCCTTCGCCGTAATTTTCATCCTGCCATTTTCATTTTAACTCAGTATACCAAAAAATTCCGGCAAAGACGACCCGGGGGTTCCTCTCGTTTGTGTCAACCCTTAGTAGTAAAGCCTTGAAAAGTAAGGTTGTTTAATATGATATAATAAAAAAAATGAAAGAGCAAAAGGAAGCAGAGGAGCTAGCCCCAAAGAAGCTGGATACCTTAACATTTAAAGGAGGCACTGGTAGCATGGCACTACAACCAAAAATGAAAGCCCTGGGCCTTACCGGAATAAACGTATCGGAATTCTGCTTGGGAACATTGCCCATGGGCCCTTTACAGGGAAATCTCCCCCGGGAAACCTGCGTCGAAATAGTCTCTAAAGCCTTGGAAATAGGAGTTAACTTTTTTGATACTGCAGAAAAATATCAAACCCAACCTTACCTGGGAGAAGCTTTGGGAAATCAGCGAAATCAAACAGTAATAGCCACCAAATCCGACGCAGAGGACTACGATGGTATGAACGCTTCCGTAGAAAAGTCCCTCCAGGAGCTGGCTACTGACTATATTGACATATATCACCTCCACGCCGCCAAACCTTCTACGGAAGTTTTTTCCGAGCGAAAAGGTGCCCTGGAGTGCCTACAGAAGAGAAAAGAAGAGGGGGTAATCCGAGCAGTGGGAATCTCCACTCACCACGCCCAAGTAGTGCATCAGGCAGCAGAAAGGGAAGACATTGACGTGGTTTACCCCCTAATTAACAAAACGGGCCTGGGCATCATTGGTGGAAGTTTAGAGGATATGGAATCGGGAATAACCAAGGCCCACCGCCGGGGAAAAGGAATTTACATCATGAAACCTCTGGGGGGAGGCGCTCTGGTATCTACTGCTAAAGAATGCTTTCTCTGGGCCAAGAACTTGCCGGGAGTGGATTCCGTTTCGGTAGGGGTAGTATCTACTACCGAACTACTACAGGATCTTAAATGTTTTGGAATTGAACACCCGGAAGTGGCAAAGCAAGATTTGGAAGATATGGAACATTCCGGCAAAAGACTTTATATTATCCAAGCAGGATGTAACGGCTGCGGCAGCTGCGTGGAGGCTTGTCCTAACCAAGCTCTTTCCCTGGTAGAGGGAAAAGCCCAGGTGGATCCCCAGCAGTGCTTGCTCTGCTGTTACTGCGCACCGGAATGTCCCGAATTCTTAATCCGGGTTTGCTGAGTTAAAACCTCGGCCGCTGCTCTACCCAGGGCATAGCTTTTTCAAAAGCTCCGCAAACTGCAAATACAGTGTGCTCGTCAAATCGGGGTCCTATTACCTGCAGCCCCACCGGTAATCCCTCCCGAGTGAATCCACAGGGCACTGAAGCCGCCGGCTGGCCAGTAAAATTAAAAGGATAAGTAAAGGCAATCCAGGACAAGGGCCCTACTTCTTTCCCGTCTATAGTTGGTGGGCCTAAGGGGCCTCCCTCCCCCGAAGTAAAGGCGGGGACTGCCGTAGTAGGGGTAAGCAACACCTTATAATCTTTAAAGATGAACCTAACCTGCTCCCAAAGTTCTTCCCGGCGGAATTGGTGGCGAGCCATATCCGTACCGCTGTAACTTCCCGCCATCTCCAGCATTCCCAGGTAAAGGGGATAAGCTTTCTCCTTCCACACTTCCAGGTGAGCCTCGTTGGCTGCCACTGCTTCCGTAATGGCTTTAGCCTGGAGAGCATCCTCCAGATTGGGAAGCTGGGGATTGATTTCTTCCACCTCGCAGCCGATTTCTTCAAAAATACGAGCGGCCTGATAAGTAATCTCTTTTACTTCCGGGTCTACCTGAGCATAACCCAGATCCGGGCTATAGGCAATCCGCATTCCTTTTACTCCCCGCTTCAACGCGGCAGGATAATGGTAATCACCAGGGGGAAGGGAAAGTCTGTCTCCCTCATGGGGGCCTGCCATTACCTGCAGCATTAATGCCGCATCTTCTACTGTCCAGCTAATAGGTCCTTCATGATTCATGGTCTCAAAGCCCGGGAAGCGAGGGTACATAGGCACCCGCCCCAAAGATGGCTTAATACCAAAAGTCCCGCATAAACTGGCAGGAATACGAATAGATCCGCCTCCGTCGTTCCCCGAAGATAGAGGAAACATCCCCGCAGCCACTCCTGCGGCAGCCCCCCCGCTGGAACCGCCGCTGGTCTTATCCAGGTCCCAAGGGTTACGGGTAGGGCCAAATAGTGAATTGTCGGTAATAGGGATGAGACCAAATTCAGGGAGATTGGTTTTGCCCAACATGATGGCCCCTGCGTCTTTAAGCCTCCTTACCAGGACTGCGTCCTCCTCAGGAACAAAATCTTCCATCAACCGAGATCCCAAGGTAGTGCGCGTCCCCTCGGTAAACACGTTGTCTTTAATAGTAAGGGGAACTCCGTGCAGAGGTCCAATCTGCTCCCCCCGGGCAATCTGATCTTCCGCCCTTTTAGCCGCTTCCCGCGCCTTATCTTCCTCCAAGGTAACCACAGCGTTGAGACGGGGATTCACCTGCCGAATCCTTTCCAAAAAAGCTTCCAGCACCTCCACCGGAGAAACTTCCTTGCGAGAAATCAGCCCCGCCAGCTCTACCGCACTTTTCCTACACAATTCATTCATTAATTTTCTCCTCCCTTCGCAAGGTGGATATATTCTGATACTATATACCCATGGACTTAGGAGCTCTGTTAGATACGTTAATTTTGATGATGCTGGGTTTAGTAGGGTGGGGATTATTCGCTAAACTCCGCTTACCTATAGCTCCCTTGTTAGGGACCATCACTGTGTTGACTCTCCTCCGGGGAACGGGAATCGAACTTCCCCTCTCCCCTCCTCTGCTCTTCCCCTTCCTTCAAATACTTCTGGGGATATACGTGGGGTCGAAAGTGAACCGGGAAGCCCTGCGAGATATCAAACCCTTACTGAATGCTGCTCTCATTATTGTAGTATGGGCCCTCTCGATAGTCTTTGTCCTGGGACCTCTCTTGGCTTGGGCTACCCCTCTGGATTTATACACCGCCCTGCTTTCCTTCAGCGTTGGCGGACTCCCGGAAATGACCATGATCGCCCTGGCAACCGGAGCCGAAGTTGGATTCATTGTTATTATGCAGCTGATGCGCTTCATCGCTACGGTGGCCCTGTTTCCGTTGATTTTTCGCCGGTGGCTCTCTAAAGAATCCCCTGACCAGGGGACCCATCCAGAAAAGAAGAAAACAGAAAATCGACTTTCCTTAACTAACCATGCTGCCGGCAGTAGACCTAATGCTGCCATTCCAGCCGAATACACCCCACCTCCCATCTCCTCTTCTTTTCAGCAACCAAGCCTTTCACCTCCTCCTCCAGTCAAACCAAAGGCTTCTCGTTTTTCCCGCCTTAATCCTTTCCTTTTCATAAGTGAAGGATTAAAAACCCTTTTACTTAATCTTACCGGTTACTGGCAGGAGGGCCGTCCCCGCTTAAAAGAAGGTCTCCTTACCCTGCTGGTAGCCGGAGCAGGGGGATTAGCCCTTTACCAGCTGGGAGTTCCTGCCGGGGGTATGGTAGGGGCCACCTTGGCTATAGCAATAGCCTCCCTTTCCGGACTCACTCCCATGAAAATTCCTGCTACGGCATTCAACTTGATGCTGGTAGCCCTGGGGGTTACCGTAGCTGATAACATTGTGCCGGAACGCTTTGCCATTCTGGCCGATCCTCAGATTCTTGCTCTGGTCTTAGGGGCAACAGCTTTAATCTTTGTAACTTCTCTCCTGGTTACCTATCTAATAAAAAGAATCTCCGGTTGGGATCTCCCCACCAGTTTTTTGGCTGCTGCTCCAGGAGGTTTTTCGGTAATGGTAGCCCTAGCCATTAAATATGATAAAGACCCCTTCCCTATTTCTATGCTTCATCTATGCCGCCTACTTTCCATAAAAATGGTAGTCCCCTTCGTTTTCATGTATCTTATGTAACCAGGAACCACCCTACAACCTATAGCTGTTGCCGGTTAAAGCAGCTTGAGAAAAACTCATAACTTACCTTAATATACCAATTAACCAGCCAAGCTGAGGCAGAGCAGCAAGGATGGAACGGATGGAATTGATCATAACTTCCTGGAAACCAGTTACCATCCTATCCAGGTCTAACTATTCCCAGACCCATTTTCTATTGGTTGCTTCTACTACTGCTTTAGTCCTCCTGATACTGCATCAGTTTTTTGGCTTTATCCAGATCTTTTTTGTGTACCTCAATCTTTACTGCTGTGTGGTCTCCCACGGACAGTCTGGTTATTCGCCTCCCCGTAGCTGTTTTCAATCGGCACCGGACCCCATTCTTTCTTAAATACTTGAATTTCCGGTGGGCGTTTTCTACCGCATAACCGGTTGCCTCATGAAATACTTCCCAATCTTCCTTTTCTTCCTTATAAATTAAATACCCCAAAACTATCAAAGCAAGGATCAAAAAAATATTAACAATATCATCCATTTTCCTCCTGGCGCACCCCCCTTTACGCAGGTAACTTGGGATCCCGGAAAGCCCGTGCTCTATCCCTTCTTAGGAATTTAAAACACCTAAGGGTTACCAGCAAGTTCTATCAAAAGCTCATTTTGTCCTCATTTTCAACAGGCTCCGCGATCCCGAGCCCTAACCAGGTAGCACCTTTATTCCACCTGCTTGCTCATCAGCCAGGTATTAGGCAAGCATTCTTCCTGGAGGAGGCCCCCACGGTATTTTTTAATTTCCCTCTCTCTATCGGTTATCAAAGCAAAGCCATGCTTTAAATAAAAACGAATAGCCCACTCTGCGCGCCGATGGACTAGTAGCACTATCTCTTCCAAAGGAACGGTGGTATGATTTTCAGCTATCTCTTTCTGAAAAACTTCTAGGGCAGAACTACCTATTCCTTCCCGCTGATGATCATAATGGACTAACAGGGCTACTAAAAAAACCGTACTCGGGATCGATAACAACTTATACCCTAAAAATCCTACCCCTTTCCCCAGGTGGTTAATTATGAAAGTCCGGTAATATGATCCCAACCCTTCCAGCTCAAACAGCTGGGCTTGGCGTTGGAATGCTCCGGGCATAAATTCATCGTAGAGTTCCGTCACTGATCGGCACACTTCCGCCATCAGATACCTGTCTTGGGGCTGCGCGGGTATAAGTTCCACCGAGGGCAAATTTTTGGGATCAATAGGACCACTTCCTTCTACTTCATCTTCAGGCAGCAGTTCTTTCTCCAAGTAACTCAGGGCTTCCAACAAAGTTTGGTATTCTCCCTGCCGGTACTTTGACCACATGACCGGTGCAGCCCGACGGGCTAACTCCTCGGCTAAGTGCCTGGCAGTCTCTCTTTCCCCCCGGTATAGGGCATTCCGTGCTTCCACCAAAGTGCGCTGGATATCCTTTTTCAGCTGTTCCGAAAGGGAATTTTTCTTTTTGCGCCCTACCATGCTCATTCCTCCTAAATACTTAAAACAAGGCTTATTTTAATTCAAGTGTTGATATTAATCAACCTGATAACCAGACAAAGCAGGTAATAAAGATTACTTAAGCCTACCAACAATAAATATAAAAAAAGCCTAACACAACGTTACTACTCAGGCCATTAAAAAGCGAAGATGGTCAGGTTGCTAATGGCGGTACTACCACTGCATCTTTTAATCAGCTGAGTGCCAGCGACTGTCGAGGATAGCCAGGAAGGAGTAAAGGCTGAGCCGTGCACTTGCTTTCGAATTGACCCGGAAATATGCCATGGCGACCTGATAGAGAATTAATAGACTGTAGTTACAAAACAACAGGTAGACCTCGGAAAAAGCTTTGAGCTGTTCAGCTCCTTTCCAGTTTTGGTAGCTGTCAAACCCCGCTTTTCTACAAGGAAGCACAAAAGGGGGCACGAAAAGTTATCACTTATTTTTGGAGCAGCGGGAGTACCATTGCCATAGACGTTCGGATTCTTGGTTCCCTACATCCGCTAACTTAAACTCTTTTCCTGCGGGAGAAGACAGCACCCAGGCTCTAACAGAACGAAGCTTCCACCAGCGCTGGAAAGGATTCACTCTCACCTGGAAGGCCTGAACATGGTTGCGGAGCATAAATATTTGATGGCGGTTTATAAAGCGAAAGCGGAAGCTTAACTGCCGGGGGGTTAGAGAAGTTCCTGCATCTTGATAACGAGCCCACCCCAAAATAAAAGCTGGCACCAACAGCAAGAATCCCAGCCACCCATAGGGCACATAAGGCACCCACTGTAAAGGCACCACCAACAACAGGGTAGGGGCAAGGACGCGGAAAAGATAGCGCCGACGGGAACGCAGGGGTAATGGCTGCCACTCAACCGGCAAGTGGTACTCAGGGAGCATCTTTTCCAAAAAAGCAGACAGTTCGGAACAGGAAAGGAGAGGGAAGAGGAGGGTAATATAATCTTGCTGCCGAGAACCTCCTCCGGCTACTTCCGCCACCAAGGCACACTTCCCAAAAGGCTGCCGAAGCAATCCTTCGTGAACCACTAGAGCCTGCAGACGGTGCATTTGTAGAGTAAGCTGCTTCTGCTCAATTAATCCCCAGGAAGCCTGCAGCTGATTCTCCTCTCTTTTCAAAGTAAAGTTGGCGTACTGAATGGCAAATATTATGGTAGAAAGCAACCAGGACAGCAGGAGCAGCACTATTACTACTAAAATTACAGTAGCTGCCGTAGTAGAAGTAATCTGCTCCAGCAGGTAATCCCAAAAACCCTGGGGAATATGGGGATACAATTGAGAAAAAGCTGCAGCAATCAAGGAAAAGAGGAGGAGAAATCCCCCGGAAGTAGCCCCCGCAAATAATAAATCGGGTAAACTCATCCGGTAAATTAATTCTCCTGCTTCCTCTCCACTAACTGAAGTGGCTGTTGGTCCTACCGCCCTTTCAAGCAAACTTGAAGAGGGAACTCCCTCCCCTGCATGGCTATCTTTCTTTTTCCGTTCCTGACTTTCCCAAGGTTGCTCCAGGGATTCTTTGATCTGAAATGCTTCCTCCCTGGCAACTGCAGTCAAGCTTAACTCGGATTCCATTCCGCCTCCTGCCGTTTCCACCTGCAGGGTAGCCAACCCCAGTAAACGCTGCAGAATCCCGGTGCGGATATTAACAGTCTGTACCCGTTCCTGCTTTATAGAGCGCTCTTTCTTGAAAATTATACCACTCTTGATATGCAGATAACCCTCTTCATAGCGGTAAGTATAGAAAGCCCATTTCAAGGTTTGGTAGAGCAAAGAAACCAGAAGAGAAGCACCTAACAGCGCTAAAAAAATCAACAAGTCCCGGATAGCCTCTGCCCGGGAATCGGTTCCCACTAAATTCTGGAATAACAGTATACCTAGAGGAATCAGCATATAAGCAGAGTTGCTCACGGCTCCCAGGGGTATCATTAGAGGGTGCTGGCGCTTCTGTTCAAACATCCTCATCACTCACCCTGGCTAAAGCGGATATTTCTCCCCGCAGCTCCGCTGCTCTTTCCCTGGAAAGAGCAGGTATACGGTGTTCACTAGCCGCAGTAGATACCCGCAGTGTAGCTAAACCAAACATCCTCATAATTGGCCCATGCTCGGTATCCACATGCTGCACCCTGATCATAGGAATAAGGGTTCTCCTGATGATAAAAACTCCATGCTGAATTTCGATTTCCTCCTCCCGAATTTCGTACCGCCAAAAATGCAGCTTAAGCCGAGGAATAATTACCCCCTCTCCTACTATATAAAGCAAAACTGCCCCTATTCCCGCCCAACCATACCAGGAAGGGGAATCCCATAACCTTTCCCCCCACCCCAAATAACCTGCCGGGACCACCATTATTACCAGTCCCCACAGCAAACCGCTGTAAAACCAGGCTTTTAATGCCCGAGGATCTAGGCGTTCCTGGGGAAGGTTCTCCATACTAAACAACTCCTTTTAAATCCAATTACACAACAGTGGAGGAAAATCTTTTTCCAAGGTTCTACTAAAGCTATTAACACCTTATTAATATGGTATTCGCCGCCTATTTTTACTAAACCTGCTGAAATAAGTGTCTTCCCCTTAAAACCTTTCTAAAATTGCTATCCGTCGTAAGGGCAACCATTAATGTAATATTCTAAATATTTATAGACTGAAAAAGCGCCGGAAAAAGCTGCTGATGCAACTCCGGCGCTTTTTAATTCCCTTCCTTTAAATCCTTCCCAGGATTGATCAATGCCCAAACCTGAAGAAATTGTTATCGTTTTTCCGCCACCGGGGTTCTAATGCAAAAGGTTAATTCCTCTTCTCCTTCTTTCTCTTCCGCATCCACTTCCACTACATCTCCTGGCTGGAAATTTCCCCCAATTAGCTCGTCAGAAAGGCGATCTTCCACCCTCTTTTGGATTACCCGTTTCAAGGGCCTGGCCCCATAACTGGGATGGTACCCTTCATGGGCTAAGAATTTCCGGGCAGCAGCGGTAACCCGCAACTCCAAACCGTATTGAGCCATGCGCTGAGAAAGTTCCTGCAGCATCAAATCCACGATTTGATTTAGATCCTCCCGGGTAAGGTGTTTAAAGACTATAACATCGTCTAAGCGATTTAAGAATTCGGGACGGAAAGTTCCCCGCAGTTCTTCCAGCACTCCTTTTTCCATTTCGGCGTACTCTGCCTCCTCTCCATTAGGGCGGAACCCAACAGTAGATTGCCCCTGAAGTAGGCGAGCGCCTAAATTGGAAGTCATGATTATAACTGCATGACGGAAACTGACCGTGTGCCCTTTTCCATCGGTGAGCCTTCCGTCCTCCAGGATTTGAAGGAGCACGTTGAACACTTCCGGGTGGGCTTTTTCTATTTCATCGAGGAGGATGACGCTGTAAGGCTTGCGCCGCACTTGTTCCGTGAGTTGCCCCCCTTCATCGTAACCCACATAACCGGGAGGAGCACCCACCAAACGGGCAGTAGCATGGCTTTCCATATATTCGGACATATCCAGGCGGAGAACTGCCTGCTCATCCCCAAAAAGCACTTCCGCCAGGCGGCGGGAAAGTTCAGTTTTCCCGACGCCAGTAGGTCCTAAAAACATGAAGGAACCCTGGGGACGGCGGGGATTTTGAAGGCCGGTTCTTCCTCGGCGGATAGCTTTAGCCACCGCTTCTACCGCTTCCTCCTGCCCTACCACTTTTTGGTGGAGAGTTTTTTCTAACCGCATAAGCATTTCTGATTCTTCTTCAGTCAATTTATAAACAGGAATACCAGTCCAATTAGAAACAACCTGCGCTACATCCTCTTCCGTAACCGCAGCTTGATCCCCGGCTTCCTCTTCTAATTTATGGCTCTGCTCCGGATAATCCCCCTCGGTAGAATCTGGCAAACTATCCTCTCCGTATTCTTTGTCCGCATAAGCAGCAAAAAACTCCTTGTCCTCTTCCAACTCCTGCTGGCGGTCCCGCAGTTCTGCTGCTTTTTCGTAATCCTGCCTGCCTACTGCTTCTTCCTTTTGCCTCTTGACTTCTTCCAATTCGGTTCCTCTTTCGTCATCTACCCTTGCCAAGGTGAAAGGCAATTGGTGTATTTTCACCAGAGCAGAGGCCTCATCCATCAAGTCAATGGCTTTATCAGGGAGAAAACGGTCCTGTATATAGCGACTACCATATCGAACTGCAGCTTCCAGAGCTTCATCGGTTATTTCTACCCGGTGGTGATCCTGGTAGCGGTCCCGCAAACCCCGAATTATCTGCAAGCTCTCCTCTTCGGTAGGCTCCTCCACCATCACCGGCTGAAAACGCCTTTCCAGTGCCGCATCGCTTTCCACGTACTTACGGTACTCTTCCAGGGTAGTGGCTCCTATAACCTGCAGTTCTCCCCTAGATAAAGCCGGCTTTAATATATTGGAGGCGTCCAGAGCACCTTCAGCGGCTCCGGCACCTACTACTGTGTGAATTTCATCCACAAAAACAATCACATTTCCGGATTCCTGTAATTCCTGAAGCAGCTGCTGCATCCTCTCTTCGAATTCACCCCGGTGTTTAGTGCCGGCGATCAAGGAAGAAAGCTCCAGTTGGACCACCCTTTTATCCCTCAAATTATCGGGGACTTCATCCCGGATAATTTTTTGGGCCAAACCTTCTGCTACCGCTGTTTTGCCAACGCCTGCCTCCCCTATGAGGCAGGGATTATTTTTAGTCCGCCGATTCAGGATCTGTATTATGCGTTCCAGTTCCTCTTCCCTACCTATAATGGGTTCAAGCTTGTCTTCTTCCGCCAAGGCAGTTAAATCTCTACCAAAATCCTTTAAGGAAAGTCCTTCCTGACAGCTCTGACACTCCGATGCTCCTTTTTGTAAATCCTCCCACCAGGAAGCATCGCCCGGATCGCCACCCATCATGCTGATAATTTCCTCATAAACTTCTTCCGGTTCCATGTCCAGGTTCTCCAGTATCTGTACTGCCATTCCTTCTTTTTTGATTAGTCCTAACAGCAAGTGCTCAGTTCCTACATAGCCTTGTCCCAGATTGTATCCTTCAATAACCGCCAGTTCCACCGCTTCTTGCGCTCTAGTGGTAAAAACAGGGGTTTTTTGGTTAAAATCGAAGTCCTTGGAGGCTTCTCCAGTTAATCTGTCAACTTCCGAGCGTAGATTCCCTAACTCCATACCTAAATTTTTCAAAGCCTGGGCTGCTAACCCAGATTTTTCCCTTAACAATCCCAACAGTATATGTTCCTCCCCAACATAGCCATGTTTTAAAGAGACAGCTTCATCTTGGGCATATCTGGTGGCTCTTTGAGCTCCTCTAGTAAACCGTACGTATTTAGACAAGATCTTTCACTCCTTTCTCCAGACAACAAAATTCTTTTTTTATAGAAAAATACCTCCCTCTCCCTATAAAAAAATTTAATTATAAAAATATAAATATAAAGATTAATTAATGGTTCC
>CAZXDQ010000010.1:0-15327 GCA_964639405.1 uncultured Syntrophomonadaceae bacterium
AGAGAGCGCCTTGAGCTACTTGCGCCGAAGCGCCAACAAAGCAGTAGTCACCGGAGGAGATCGCAGCGATATGGCTTTGACTGCTATGGAAACCAACACCTCAGTTATCATACTCACCGGCGGGCTCCATCCAGATGTAAAAGTCCTTTCTCAGGCGGAAGAAAAAAACATACCCGTAATTCTGGTGCATTATGACACTTTCACTACTATGGAAAACCTTCACGGGGTCTACCGCAGCATCCATTCAGAAAACGAAAAAGCCATGGAACTCATCCGCAAAGACACAGATATTTACCTGAATCTGTCACCGGTTTACCAACATGTAAAGGAACGAGTGGACCGGGAATAGGCGTTGAAAGAAGGGGCAATTCATCTTCCCCAGGGGGGCTCTTTGGTCGGGTGATCTTCCGCTGCGCTCCTAACCAGATGCTCGGGGGACCATTCTTTACAAGATATAAATTCCAGCGGCTCCCTGCGGGGAAACAGGTGGCGAGTAATTTCTGCTATGCTCCAGCCTTGGCGGTAAAGGGGTTTCGCTTCTTCCTGCAGTTTTTCCAGGTACTCCAACTTTTTTTGGATAACCTCCCTGCCTTGATGCACAATTCCGGCATGACTGCAGAAGACTGTAGAAAAATCGTACTGCAAAACCCTCCTCAAGTCGTTAATGACTTGAGGAGTACTTTCGGTGCTAATAACTATCCGGGGACGAGGAGTAACCAAAAGGTCTCCGGTAAACAAATAGCCCCGGCGAGGCAAGTAATAAGCCACTTGGTCAAATACATGTCCGGGAACCTCAATGGGAATCCAGGGCTCTCCTCCCAATTCCATCTCTCCAGCTATCGGTTGAGGGGTGAATCCCTTGCGGTCGCCCCAAAACCACTTGCGTTAAAGGGGAAGCCGGGTGGTTTCCCGGCACCTATCCACAGATTTGGAATTTACATACACCGTAACACCCTTACTGGTTAAATAAGGAGCGTTCCCGCTGTGATCTTCGTGGTAATGAGTCAATACTGCCCCCTCCAAATTTCGTTCACTTATAAAAGGTAGCAGTAGTTTGGTGAGCTTGGTAGGGCCAGTGTCTACCAGCACTCCATTCACCCGATAAAGAAATACTTTTATGCTAAAACTACCCCATCCTACCACCCCTCTGACCCAGTTAATCCCTTCATGCTCTCCTCTTTTTAGTCTGCTCAATACTCTAACCCCCCTATAAGTTTACTGTAACAATTACTACTCAGGCCGATAAAAAGCGAAGATGGTCAGGTTACTAATGGCGGAGTGACTGTCAACGAGGGATAGAAATAGCTGGCGAAGCCTTGCCCGGTAGCAGGCCGGCACCTGGTTTCAGTGCCCCCTCCACCCGTAGCCGGTACTACCACTGCATCGTTTAATCAGTTGAGCGTCGGCGACTGTCTAAGGTGTCCTGCCAAGGAGTAAAATGAGCCGTGCACTGGCTTTGGAGTTGACCCGGAAGGAGGCCATAGCGACCTGATAAAGAATTGGTAGACTGAGTAATTACCTGTAACATTTTCTGCTTTTTTCTATCTTCTGCTAGAATCCTAGGCTACATTAGCAAGAATCCCTCTCGGTTTTCCAGAATACAGGAAGGATTTCTATCTAGAAAGATTTCTATCTGGAGTGTAACACCTCAAAATAAAGCGCCTTTAAAAACTTTTTAATATTTATACGGGTAGCAGTTGCGGTATCCCCTTTCTTCAACTCATTCATCCGGTTTCTCACTTCATTGAAATCAAAAAGACTCCCGGCATATTTTTCAAAACGGGGATCACCAAAGTCCGAGAGTCCTATAGCAGCGACGGTGTCCATACCCTGCCTGATAGTGCGGCGGAGGCGCTGCTCCAAAGCCTTGACTTCTTCCTCCCTCACCTCTTCCCTTCCTGCTTTAATATCTTCCAACACTTCCCGGTAAAGGGACTGCAGGTTGGAAAACTCTTCACTTCCATTATGTTCCTCTGGATAATTCCGCAAAAGATACCAGATGATGCGAAGGATGTCATTAGACCCAGTTTCCCCAATTATACCCAAATCTAGAAGCAAATTCATAAGTTTCCGCCGGGTGCTCTGGTAAGACTGCTCGGAGAAGAAAAGCTCCCCTTCCGGGTTTTGGTAAACAGCCTCCCCTTGCTCTTCCCGGGATGAAGAATAAGGGGCAGAAGGAATATCCAGAAACCGCTTCTGGGCTACCTGCAAGGATTTTTGGACAGTATGAATAAAAATAACCTGCTGCAAAACCGATATAATTTCCACCCGGTTGATAGGCTTGGTTATGTAAAATTCTACTCCCTTCTGGTAAGCCCGAGCCACCATATCTTTGCTCTCTACTTGCGAAACCATAACCAGGGCCCCATCATACCCCTGTAAACGCAGGTTCTCCGCCAGGGAAATACCGTCAATTTCCGGCATCAATAAATCCACCAGGGTAACATCGGGGCAGGTTTCCAGGATGGTTTCTTCCTGATGCTCCCCTCCTACACCATGACCTACCACCTCTCCCAGGTTCTCCTCTTCTATTATTTCGGTTAGCATATTCCTGGCTGCCGGATCGTCATCCACAATAAAAAAAGTAGTTTTATTCATCTTTGCTCACCTCCTGCTGCAAACTCTTTTGGGAGAGATACACTCGAAAATCTGCGCCTCCTAGCTCCTCCTTTCCTGCTTCCCCTGAATAAACCTCAACCCACCCGTCAAGTTCCTGGGTCAGATGATAAACGTAATTAAGTCCTATTCCCGTAGAAGGTTCTCCCCCAGGAGAAAATTTAGTAGTGTACCCCGCGTCAAAAATCCGCCCCCGCTTATTCACCGGTATGCCTTTTCCGCTGTCCGCCACCTGGATACACAAATATTCCTTCTCCCAGGTGAACGCTGACATCCATACTATACCCTCTTTGTAAATAGCTTCTACTGCGTTTACCACCAGGTTGTTAAGAATGGAAGTAACCGGATAAATTTGATTAACCGGGAAGTCTATCGTTATTTCTTCCTGAAAGATAATGGCCTTTCCCTGGGATTGAGCAAGATTCTGGTTGGCTCTTACTACCATGCGAAAAATTTCATTTAAATAAACAGATTCCCGGTAACGCTCCTGATAGATGAATCTATCCACTCCTGCCAGCACCCGCTGGGTATCTTTTTTTATTTCATGCACTTTTCTGGCCAAATCCAATATTTCCGACGAGAACTCCCTATGGGAGAGCTCTGCAGAGGGATCCCGGACAGACACCCCCTCTCGTTCCTGGGACCCTATACTCTCCAGACATTCATCCGAAAAACTATCGGATGGGGGAAAGGAAGAGAGGGAAATCGAAGAAACTTCCCGATACAGTCGGTAGGATTTATTAGTAACTGCTTCCATATCAGCAAACATTTTTTTTAAAAAGAAGGCTTCACCGTAAAGGGTAGAGACCATCATCATTACCTTGTCAAAACGCAGACGTTCTTCTTCCTGTTTGGTGCGGTATTGTTTTAAGCGCACCAGAGCCACCATACCCACCACCCATATCTGGCGAAGTCCTGACACCGTCCCTAATATGCTCAATGAATTTATATTAACCGCTACCCACCCTTCTCTAAGCACCAACTCAATTAAATTAGCAGAAATATCGGCAGTCACCGCCATGAGAAAAATAATCCACAGATGGTCCCTGTAATTCCAAAACCTGAAAAGGTATAGAAAAAATCCTACCAAAAAGTAATAAAAAGCTCCGGGGAACTGATCCCATAATATCTTAACCCCACTCATGTCTGGTGAAATAATAAAAATTTCCGTAAAACAGCGAAAGACGAAGATAAAACCAAAGGTGGCCAATCCCGTGTAAACAGGGGGCAGTTCCGGAAAAGCCAGGAGAAAAAAGAACAACACCACGCTGGCTACTGCAAATCTAAAATCAGTAGCCAGCGGGGTTATTTCCACTATTCCCGAGAGAGCAGCCAAAGCCGCTACCAGCATAATTTTTTGTCTCAAGGACAAATGGTAGTTCATAAAGTTCCTCAGTAAGCAAATTTATTTTACCGTGATTCTACCCCAAGAGATTTTTCCCTGTCCAACCCTTAGTATTTCATTATATAGAATATTATAAAAGATTCAGTATGAATTTATTATATCACGTAGGAATAAGTAGGAAAGGGGTTAGTTTTATTAAAATCTGTAGTAATAATAATAGCTTTTTCTCTTTTCAGCAGAATTCAACTCCGTTCAAATCATTAACGAAAGGAGGTCATTAACCGTGGAAACAGTTCCTATCTCCAGCTGGCTGTTCATAATTATTCCCGCCCTGATAGCCTATGCCGGAGCTATCTACTGGTACTTCAACACAGCATAATGCCTTTTTAATACAGCAGTATCCCATACACTCTAATCTTACTATTCAATCTTATCTTGATAAGAAGTGGCCTTTAACCAGCTGACGCAAGAAAGAAAAAACACGTAGGGAAAAACCAAGTTAAACATTTTACGGGAGGTGGATCTATGTTCGAAGAAGTGCAATCAGTTATTTTGGTATTGGCTATCCTCTATATGATTTTACTGGTAATACTTGGGGTAATCTCCGCCCGCTACATGAAAAACCTGGAAGACTATATACTGGCGGGGCGCCGCATCGGACCCTGGGTCCTGGCTTTTACATTTAGCGCTACCGGCATGAGCGCCTGGCTGGCCATGGGATTCGCCGGTTATGTTTATGAAACCGGATGGGAACCTACCTGGAGCATGATACCCAGTGCTACCTTAGGGATACTTTTGAGTTTCGTCCTGGTGAGCAAACTTATCCGTACTTACTCGCAAAAAATAAACGCCATCACTGTTCCCGACGTCCTGGAAACCCGCTACTACGACCGGAGCCGCCTTTTAAGGATCGTTTCCATGATCGTGATCCTTTTTGCCGCGTTGGCTTACGTAAACGGACAGCTGGTAGCTACTGGCACTACTTTTTCCACTTTGATGGACTGGGATTACCTCACGGCGGTAATCGTTGCCGCGGTAGTTTTTACCGGCTATACCATCCTGGGAGGTCTACTGGCCATAGCCTGGACCGATTTTATCCAGGGGATTCTGATGGTTACCGGAGCCGCTTTGGCTGGCATATTTGCCATCTCTTTCTCCGGAGGCTTTGGAGCACTATCTACCGAGGTGGCGCAAGTGGCCCAAACCGATCCCGATTTCATCATCACTCCCTTTTACAGCACCCCCCTCATTATCCTTGGTATCAGCTTGTTCCTGGGGGACGGTATCCTCTGCTGGGTTGGGCAACCCACGTTGATGGTGCGCTATATGGCCTCCAAAAGCCGTAAAACCCTTAACCTTACCGGTCTATTGGCAGTCTTCATTCAATCCATTCTTTTCTTCGGTACTTTTTTGGGAGCCCTGTACATGCGCACCCAATACCCCACACCGGAAGATTTGCCCCTGGGAGCCGATCCGGAAACAGTACTAATCCAGTTCTTTACTATCGCTACTCACCCCATCTTTGCCGGGCTGTTTATAGGAGGCTTGCTGGCAGCCATCATGTCCACCGCCGACTCCATGCTGCTGATGGGCACCTCCACTATTGTTAACGATGTCTACGCCAAAATCATCAATACTAAAGCCACCGGTCGGCAGCTCCTTCTGTATGGTAGACTGCTGACGATATTGCTGGGGATTATTGCCTTGATTATGTCCTGGACTCCCGGATCGGTGTTGTGGATTTCCTGGTTCGGCTGGGGAACCCTGGGCCTCTTCTTTACTCCAGTAGTTTTGGGACTGTGGTGGAAGCGCACCACCAGGGAAGGAGCCATCGCCGGCCTCATTGTGAGTTTGATTGTTATGATCATCATGACCATCACTCCCTGGGAAGAATACATTTTCCCTGCTTTTGCCGCTATAGTATCTGGAATTATCGTCACTGTAGTAGTCAGCCTATTGACTCCTAAGCCTCCAGAAGAAGTAACCGACCTGGTAGAGAGTGTGCACTTAGAAGGAAGAATGGGGTACCGGGAAAGCGGTGTAAGCCTTTCCCAGGTTCTGCCGCGCCAAAAGCTTCTGGAATTAACTCAGCAATAAACAAAATCTAACCGCAGACACTCAGACACTTAGGCAGCTCAGAATAACCCTCCAGGTATTATAAAAGTGTCTAACAGTGGAAGAGCAGAAGTATCGATGTTTAGATGTTTAAGAAAACAAAGAAAGAAAGAAACAGCAAAGCAAAGCCCAAACACCATCAAACCTAATAAAACAATAATGTGAAACAACAATCTAAAGAAGAAGTAAAAAGCAGGGATAGCTGCCCCCCTTTCCTCACCGATAATTTAGACGAAAGGGGGGCTATTTTTAAAAACCGCTACCTTTAACCTCCAGTTAGTGTTAAAATAGAGAACAATTGAAGCAATAATCACTCACTCAATAAATAAAGCGGGGTGACCTCCATGCATTCCACCGATTCCTTTACTGTTGCCGCTGTGCAAATGCACTCCGAACTGGGCAACTTGGCGGGCAACCTGGAAAAAGCCCTTTCCGGCATAGATAAAAGCGCTCAAGAAGGCGCTTCGCTGGTATGCCTACCTGAGCTGTTCAATACCGGATATCTATTAGAGCCCCACCGTCCGTATCAGCTTTCCGAACCTATAGACGGCTACACTGTTAACCGCATCCAAGAGGCGGCCCGACGCCACCGTATGATTATCCTAGCCCCCATCGCAGAAAGGGCGGAAGTAGCCGGAGTGGTATACAATACCGCCGTCCTAATAAGCGAAACAGGAGAAATTTTGGGATATACCAGAAAAAATTACCGGTGGGGAGAAGAAAAACTCTACTACCGTCAAGGTCAGGGCTACCCGGTATTTAAAACCTGTTTAGGCAAGATTGGCATTCTTATCTGTTACGACGCCGAACTTCCTGAACCTGCCCGCCTCCTGGCTTTAAAGGGAGCCGAACTTTTGCTAGTGCCTTCCGTATGGAGTAAAGTAGGCGAAAGGCGTTGGGACATCCAGCTTCCTGCTCGAGCGGTAGACAACCTTTACTTCGTAGTGGGAGCCAACGTGGTGGGAGAAAAACCCTGCGGAAAGAGCAAAATAATCAATCCGTGGGGAGAGATCCTGGCAGAAGCTAATAGGGACCAGGAAATCGTATTGACGGCCCCTATAGACTACCAGGAGTTAATTAAAGCTCGCAGGGAAGTCCCTTATCTTACCGACTTCCAACCTCAAAACTTCTATCAGTTGGAAGGAGATAATACTTATGTCCTCGAGTAAAACCATTAAACTGGTAGAGAGTCATGTTGACAAAAAAGAAGCCACCGACATTTTCTACTCCTGGGGGCAACAAAATCAGCACACTTTGAACCTCAAAAGCACGGCTACTATCTACTATCCTTTCTATTACGGAGAAACCTACGTAGTCATCAAGCGAATATTTCCCCTTTCCCCCCGGGAACTGCGGCACCGTTGGATGGTGGATTCTATCACCGGCCGCCCTTTTATGCTCTCTGATCCTCCGCTAGTTCATTCCACCACCCTGTCCCCGGAACAAGAAATAATGGAGCCAGTGATTTATGACACGGTCAGCAGAAACGACATGGAAGAAAAGACTCTCCGATTCGTAATGAGGTTCTACAAATACTTTTTTACTCCCCACATCACCGTAGAGAACTTCGACCTTATTTATATTAAAGTTTGGCTTTTCCGATTTCGAAAGGACCAGGAAGTAAAGGACAATTTTATCGGGGTCAATTCCTGGAGTGGCGATCTACTGGAAATGGAAGACCATAGCCTAAAAAAATAACTCCCTTTACGATCAATCCTAAATAAGCTAATTGGTTAGCTATGGGTTTGGAATTTGGAAAAGTGTTGGTTATTCGCGCCAATCTTAGGCGTAGCTTTTAATTTTAGCATGAGTATAGGCAGGACTAACTTGCAGGATAAACCTTCGCCTCTAAAACTTCGAAAAACAGATAATTAAGGAGAATCAAGGATGCATTTAATTGAAGAAAAAGAATTAAAAATTGACCAGGAAAGTATCTGTTCCCGGCTTCCTTCTCGGATAGCAGAAACCATCCAACTGGATTCTTATCTTGATTGGGTACGGGAAGCAAGCCAACTCAAAGGACTTTACCGGCGAGTTTTCCCCGAAAAAACAGGGACAGACACTGTGGAGATGGAAGGTATTACCTTTACCAGCAGAGTATTGTCAAGAAACCTGCAAGATGCCCATCAAGTTTTCCCCTACGTAATCACCTGCGGTTATCAGTTGGATGAAGAAGCTTCGTCTCATAACATGGGGGTGCGCTATTATCTGGACCTGATAGCCAATCAGTACGTTTCCTTAGCCCAGGAAAAATTAATGAGTCTTATCAACCAGCGCTATTCTCTGGTGAAATCTGCCCGTTTAAGTCCGGGATCTTTAGAGGACTGGCCTATAGAAGAACAAAAGCTGCTGTTCCAATTGATGGGAGAAGAAAAAGTAGAAAAACAAATTGGGGTGAGTTTAACTGAGAGCTACTTGATGGTGCCCACTAAAACAGTATCAGGAATTATCTTTCCCACCGAAGTGGATTTTTCCAGCTGTCAACTATGTCCCCGGGAAAACTGCTCCCATCGAAAAATGCCTTACGACCAAAACTTGGCCCGCGAATATTTCTATGCCGGTTGACAAGCCTTAATTTTAACGGCAAAATTAAAGGGAGAAGGGTTAAAGCTTTAACAGGGTTGCCTGGACAACTAATTAGGCTCCAAGAATACCTTCTGCGGCTGGCTCGTGCGCCTGTAGCTCAGGGGATAGAGCACTGGATTCCTAATCCAGGTGTCGGAGGTTCGAATCCTCCCAGGCGCACCAATTTCATTTCCCCGGAGAAATAAATTATCCTTCAATTTAATGGGATATTTTCCAGAGAATATCATAAACCACTGACCCTTTTTATGACTTCAGTTATCCAAAAATTGAGGGGAATACCTGCCTCCATCTCTGCCGGCATTCCCCTCAATAGGTTATTCCCCTTAAATATGGTCCAATCCTTATCTTAAAAAGCTAAATCATAGCCTTTACATCTTCTTCTACCGAGGAGATAACGCCGATGCCAAAGTTATCTACCAGAACTTTAGCCACATTCTCCGATAAGAAGGCGGGCAGGGTAGGGCCCAGGTGGATGTTTTTAATCCCCAGGTGAAGAAGAGCCAACAACACAATCACTGCCTTCTGTTCGTACCAGGCGATGTTGTAAACAATAGGCAGCTGGTTAATGTCTTCCAGCTCAAAGACTTCTTTCAGCTTAAGGGCAATCACCGCCAGGGAATAAGAATCGTTGCACTGCCCAGCATCCAGCACCCGCGGGATGCCGCCGATGTCTCCCAAATCCAGTTTGTTGTAACGGTATTTGGCGCACCCGGCCGTTAATATGACCGTATCTTCAGGCAGGGCCTGGGCAAAGTCCGTATAATACTGGCGGGTCTTGTGCCTGCCGTCGCAGCCTGCCATTACGACGAATTTTCTAACGGCTCCCGATTTTACCGCTTCCACTACTTTATCAGCCAAGCTTAAGACTGCTTCGTGGGCAAAACCTCCCACCAGTTTACCCTGCTCCAGCTGCTCAGGAGTACTGCACTTCTTAGCCTGCTCGATAATTTCAGAAAAATCCTTGGCTCCTCCAACTTCCCGTTCGGGGATATGCTTTACCCCGGGATAGCCTACCGGTCCGGTAGTGTAAAGCCGGTGAATATATTCTTCTTTGGGGGGCACCAGGCAGTTGGTGGTCATTAAAATAGGCCCGTTGAAAGAGCTAAATTCTTCTTTCTGCTGCCACCAGGCGTTACCGTAGTTGCCTACAAAGTGCGGATACTTCTTGAATGCGGGATAGTAATGAGCCGGCAGCATTTCCCCGTGGGTATAAACGTCTACCCCGGTATCTTTAGTTTGCTCCAGGAGCTCTTCTAAGTCTTTTAAGTCGTGCCCGCTTATGAGAATACCGGGGTTGTCCCTTACTCCCAGGTCTACTTCGGTCACTTCAGGGCTACCGTATACCGAGGTATTAGCCTGGTCCAACAGCGCCATCACTTCTACCCCATATTTGCCCGTTTCCAGGGCCAGATTGGTTAAGTCCTCGGCAGAAAGGCTGTCATCCAGGGTGGAGGCCAAGGCTCTTTTTATAAACTGGTTGATGTCGCTGCGGGTATGGTTCAATACCTGGGCGTGTTCTCCGTATGCCGCTATCCCTTTAACTCCGTACGTAATCAGTCCCCTTAAAGAACGCACGTCTTCGTTTTCCGTAGAAAGAACTCCCACCTCTTCTGCCTTTTCCAGGAACTCCTCTTCGGTGTCTCCTTTCCAGGTGAGAGCATCGGGACGGTCGCCCGCCTCCCAGCCTGCTCCTTCCAGCTGGTGGATGAGTTCATCCCTTAATTGCACGGCTTCCCGGATCTTCTGGTTAAAATATTCCCGATCGAAGTTTACATTGGTGATAGTAGAAAACAGTCCTTCCAGGAGAAACCGATCGGCCTTTTCCTGGTCTATCCCTTTCTCTTCTGCCTGCAGGCTGACCATGGAAATCCCTTTCAGCAGGTAAATTAACAGATCCTGCAGCTTGGCCACCTCCGGCGGTTTGCCGCATACTCCCTTTTTGGTGCATCCCTTCACCTGCGCCGCTTCTTGACACTGAAAACAAAACATGCTCATAAATTTTCCTCCTTTTCGTTTTTTAACACACCCGCCAAACGTCTATTTGATCCCTGCTTCCCTTAATGCTGGGTTCAGGAAGCCGGGTGGTTCTTATGGTTAAATTCAGGCTCCAAGTAGGGGGCTTCTTTTGGTTTAACTTACGTTAAAGCTTCCCATAGCTTATGGCCTCTTCTCTACAGGTGCGTTGACACTCCAAGCAAACCAGGCACTCCCGGTTGTTAATCGCCCTTATTTTACTCCCCTCCAGCTGGTATACCGCCTGGGCAGGGCAAACCTTTTCGCAACGGGCACAACCTGTGCATTGGTCTTTATCTATTTTCATGCCCCAGCGGCTTGGCCTGGAGGTTACATTCATCACGGCTCCATGAGGACAGATGCGGTGCCATAAATCTTCCAAGAAAAAGAAGGAGGTTATCACCGCCAAGATTACCAGGTAAAGTATCACGTTAATTTCCATTCCCATTGCCCGGACTGCCATCATTCCCGCCAGAAATAAAACTAACATAAATATTCTCAAAACCGTAATGACCGTCTGAGAGCCAGGGTTTTCTCTTAATTTGGGGATTCTGAACCTGGATTTTTTTACTTTCCGGTACAGCCAGGTTTGGGCTCTCATCAAAGTGCCCATGGGGCAGGCCCAGCCGCAGTATATCCTTCCCAGCAGCAAACTTCCCAGCCATCCCAACCCTAGAACCATGATCCAGGCTTGTATATTCTCCTGCACCAACAGGAACACAAAAATTGCTAAAAATAGTACTTGTGCTAAAGTCCTAAATGCGTTAACCGCCATAATACTTTCGCCCCTTCCCCTTTAAAGTATTCACCAAGGGTTCTTGGCACCTAACTGATCTCTATTTTTTGATCTCCTGGCCACTTTTCGAAGCAGCCTGAACTACTCCTTCACAGTTTTTCTCTGTCGGGGGTTGATCAAACAGCAACGGACTGGAGCCTAACAGGACTGGGACAAGAGCTGTTTACAGGAAATGCCCCGGAAAGTCAAATTTCATAATGTAACTGCTTTGGTTATAATTTTACTACCTGGAACTAGCTCGTGTCAATAGTTTTCTGAAATCGATGTGATCGTTCTTTGATATTGTCACCCTGAAAGTGTTCTGCGAAAATGTCACCCTGAGAATATTCTGAGAAAATGTGAACTGGGAGGGAGGGAGGGAGGGAGGGAGGAAGGAAGGAAAAGTATCGCCTGAATAAAAAAGAGGTTCTAACATGCTATCCCGAAGTTATTTACAATTTATTCTATTAAAAATGGGTTCTCCTATTCTATAGTAGGGTACTGTGAGGGGCTTGGTTTTCTGTCCCTCCTGGGTTAGAGTCCAGTTTACCCGTCCCCCCTAAGGCAGGGATTGAAGATTAAAGAGGAAAAGTTTGAGGATAAGCCCTACCACTTGATAAACCCTACCTCTTCTCTTCTTTTAATTCCCCCCTTTATATAATACAATAATATACACAGTCCCCCATTGAATGGGATAAAGCTATCCGGTTCGGGCTTACCCTTAAAAAAGAAATACGAAAAAGGACTTCTTTACTTCCAGGGGGAACTAACCAGTAAAATATCAAAAAAATAATCTGCGAGGGAGTGACTTTATGATACCTATTGGAACTGCACTCCAAGCAAAGAATAAATCCTCTGGCACAGCGTTTAAATATCTTCTACTGGCTGTTATGCTACTTTCAGTAATGCTCCTGGGGGGAGGTTGCCTGGATCTAAGCGTGCACCTTACTGTTAACCGAGACGGCAGCGCCGAACAAGAAATTACTCTTCTGGTAGAGGAGTTGCCTGACGAACTGGCTAGCCTTCCGGATGGAAGGGTAGAAGAGCACCTGCAAGAGCTAAAGGAAGAACTTTCTTCTCATCTGGAAGCAGAAAACTACTCCCTGGAAAGCTACGCGGAAAACGATAAAGTAGGCCTAAAAGCCACCCGTTCCTGGGAATCCTGGGAGGAAATTGAACTTCCCCCTAAGCCTTCCCTGCAAGATAATTTCTCAAACCTATCCTTCTCTTCCAATCTAACCTCTTCTTCCAATCCAACCTCCGAAAACTGGGGAAGTTTTAGTTTCCACCAGGAAGAGGGGGTCCTGGTAAATACTTACCACCTCTCCGGGAATATTGATATGAGCGAATTACCCTGGGTAGCAGAAAGGGCGCTGGAAATAGTTTCTCCTGAACTTGCCTTCCTGCTTACTCTCCCTTTGGAACCCACAGAACACAACGCCGATGTTACCGGCGAAGATGGCAGGACCCTGGAATGGCACTTGGAGCCGGGAGAAGAAAATCACCTCCATGTTACCCTCAGGGCTCCCCATATTCAGAACATTATCCTAGCATCAGTCCTGGGAATATGCGCGCTGCTCACTGTAGGCTTCTTGATTTATCGAAAGAAAAAGCAGGCATAGCTAGTTAAGCCAAGCTCAAGTTATTACCCGGGTGGTTTCAGCTAGCAGCTGAGCTGGCGTTAGGCTGGCTTATTCAAGCACCGACCAAGAGTAGTCTTCACCGGCTTCTCTCTTTACCCGGCCTTCCCCTTCCAATTCAAACAATACCTGGGTTATCCTGGTTGAAGGCCACCACATTTGCGAACATCCCGAGGAAAAATTTTCTTGACTCTGGGACTGGAGTTCTTTCCATACCTGGGGATACTCTAACTTTATCTCTTCCACCAGATGGGAAGTCAGCTTGCCAGGCTCCTCTTGGAGCAGGTTTAACACAATTCCTTTAATCTCTTCTATGAGCTTAACCGTCCCTGGTTCCTTCCTGGTTTCCATCCGGGATTGATCCTCCTTGTCTTCCTTGCAGAGTACTTTATCGATGTTATCTTTAGTATTTTAGCAGCAGAAACCTGAAAATGCAAAGAAAAAGGAAAAAAATAGGATAAAACATTCTTCGCCTCTATTAACAGGCAATATTGGTTTGAACCTTAGAACTAATAATGGAAGGGAATTCACTAGAAAAGAGGGGCAAATTTTCCATTGCTCCGCGGAAAATCCGCCCCTCGCCTCAGGTTCCTTTAACTAATACCTTTTGGCTAATTCCAACCAGCTCTAATATTCACGGAAATTATCCTTCCCATTTTACTAGGATTTAAAACGTTTGAGCAGTTCTTCCAGTTCCCTGGCAGCCAAATCTTTGCCGCCTATACCAACCGCTATTACAAATGCCAAAGCCAAAGCGCCGACCAGAACTCCGAAACCGATGACAATAATTTCTTGGGCCACTCCCATTTGGCTCAAAGCCATAGCGCCCGCCAGGATTAGAATGGCAATTTTCGCCAGTCGGGCTAAAATCCCCGCCTGAGGTCCTCCACTGGCTGAAACCGCTTCGTGGGCTACTCCAGCAAGATACAGCCCAATACCGAAGATAACCACACCTACCGCTACTTGGGCCAGAATAACTGTAAACTGGGAAATGAGATCAGCCAACACAGCAAAGCCCAGCAGACCTGCCGCTTCAATAGCGGCAAACAGCATAACCGCTATAAGAACCAGATAACCCACAATCTCCGAGGGAGAACGCCTGCCCTCCATAGAAACCTGGGTAAAGCCCAGGCGTTGTAAAATATTATTGAAACCTGCTGCTGACAAAATATTAGTAGCCAGCCCCGCCAGAATTTTACCCAACATGTAAGCAATGGCAAGGATCAGCACTGCCGCCAATATAGCCGGGAGCGCCTCCAGAATCATCTCCAGCATGCTGCTGGCTGGAGCGGTAATATATTCCAGGGCCAGGGCGTTCAATGCGGCAATAATGGTAAAGATTATTACCAAAGCATAAACCAGGATTCCTACCAAGCCGGAAAGCTTCTGTTCACCTAAAAAGGTAGATACTCCCGCGCTGTCGCTCACCCGGTCTATACCCAAAGCTGCTACCGCTTTGGTGATTAAACGCTGAAGTATACGGGCCCCGATCCAGCCTGCCAGCAGGATAAGAACCGCCGCCAAAATGTTGGGTAGAAAGCCTAGTACCACCACAAACATGTCCTGAACCGGCACCAACAAACCTTCCAGATCCAAAGCCGTCAAAATAGCCGGCAGGAAAAACAGGAAAACTAGCCAGTAGACCACGTTGCCCAAAATCTGCACCAGGGATTTACTTTTCTCCTGGTCTAGCTCTACCTGCTCTCCCAGCCTTTCATCCAGCTTGGCAGCTCCAAGCAAACGAGTGATTACCGCTTTTAATATAGTAGCTATTAACCAAGCTAACAGTAAAAGCAGTCCTGCGCCCAGCAGCCGGGGCGCGTAATCAAAAATCTGAGTAAGAAAGCCCCGTAGAGGCTCAGCAATAAATGTCAAACCTAATACTTGAAAGAAAGCTACCAGCACAAAAAACATCACCAGGTAATAAGTAAATTTGCCTGCCCAGCGTTCCGCGTCTTCAGATTTGCCTTCTTCTTCTCCCTTTAACCAACTGGCCAGCGTAGCTCCCGCCTTTGTCTTGCGAACCGCTCCACGCACTGCAGAAGCCAATATCAGGGCCACTAACCAACCAACTATTAGGGTGGCTAAAGCGGCCAGTGCCACCGGTAAATATTCCACTACCCAATCGCCCAGCTGTGCAAACTCGTTGGTCAACATCACCACTCCTTTCTTCCCTCCAGAGTTGATGTTTGAATTGTATGGTAGGAGTTCTCTATTTTTAATATTCTATACAATAT
>CAZXDQ010000011.1:0-14430 GCA_964639405.1 uncultured Syntrophomonadaceae bacterium
AAGGAGGCATTAAACAAAGGGGCCAGCGCTGTAGTAGTGCCCAGCAATGCCCCCTCTCTGGAAGCTCCTAACATAAGAGTTCCAGATGTCAGGCTAGCCCTGGCAGTTGCTTCAGATATATTTTATGACCATCCTTCGGGAAAGATGCGGTTAACCGGAGTAACAGGTACTAACGGGAAAACTACCACTACTCATTTGATTAATGCCATTTTGGAAAAAGGAAAATACCAAACCGGTTTGATAGGTACCATAGATTATAGGGTAGCTGGTGAAGCTTTGCCGGTGTTAGCCACTACTCCAGAAGCCAGTGACTTGCAGCGAATGTTGGCTTACATGGAGGAAAAGGGAGTGAACCATGGGATATTGGAAGTGTCCTCCCACGCCCTTTCTTGGCGCAGAGTTTACGGCTGTGACTTCGATATAGCTGTCCTGACTAATATCACTTCTGATCACTTGGATTTCCACGGAGATTTTGAAAATTATCGATCCGCTAAGGCTTCTCTTTTTGCCCAAATGGGAGGGGGAGTTACCCAGCTAGGTAAGCCCAGGGCGGCTGTTTTAAACAAAGATGATCCCAACTTCTCTTTTTTTGAGGATATGGCAGCTTCTCAAGTGGTTACATACGGGATAGAGAATACTAGCGATGTGCAGGCAACGGATTTAGTGTTGGATCAGAAGATGACTAGTTTTCGGGTCCACAGTTTTTCTGGAGAATTCCAGCTAAACTTGCACCTGCGGGGAAAATTCAATGTCTATAATGCTCTGGCTGCAGTAACCACGGGCTTGATTGAAGGAGTGGATATCTCTGTCATAAAGGAAGCCCTGGAGGAAGTTAGAGGAATACCTGGGAGATTTGAGAAAGTGGAAGTCGGACAAGATTTTTTAGTGGTGGTGGATTATGCTCATACTTCTGATAGCTTGGAGAATATATTGCAAGGCGCCCATAATTTGGCTAAGGGAGGTAAGCTAATTACCGTGTTTGGGTGTGGAGGAGACAGGGACAAGACTAAAAGACCGCTGATGGGTAAAATTGCTGGACGATACAGTGATTTTTGCGTGGTAACTTCCGACAACCCTCGCACTGAAGATCCGGAGGCGATTATAGAGAATATATTGCCAGGAGTAAGAGAAGAGAAGAACTCCAAAGAATATGAAGTTTTAGTGGACAGAGAACAAGCTATAAGAAAAGCTATAGAGAAAGCTCAAAAAAACGATGTTATAGTCATTGCTGGAAAAGGTCACGAAGAATATCAGATCTTTAGAGATCAAGTTTTGCCGTTTAGCGACCGGCAAATAGCAAAGAAAGCTATAAAAGAAACCAAGCCTCTAGATAAGCAGGGGGCTGATTGAAGATGCGAGGGACGGAAATAATAAAAGCCACCGGGGGAAAGGCATTAGAGGGAAACCTAGATAGTGAAATTCAAGGTTTTTCAATTGACACCAGAACTTTAAAGCCGGGACAATGGTTCGTGCCTTTAAAGGGAGAGCGGATTGATGGGGAAGAGTTGGTAGAAGAAGCTCTTAATAAAGGTGCAGTGGGCACTTTTACTACCCAGGAAGTGGTTCCCGAAAAAAATCGGGATGCATTAATTGTCAAGGTTGATGACAATCTAAAAGCTCTGCAAAATGTTGCCCTTTATAACAGATTAAAACACCAACCGGTGGTGATAGGGGTAACCGGAAGCAGTGGGAAGACTACTACGAAAGACTTGATTGCTTCAGTTCTTTCCCAAAGGTACCGGGTTTTGAAAACGGAGGGCAACCTTAATACTGAGATAGGTCTTCCCCTTATGTTGCTGCGCATAACTGAAGAACACGACATAGTAGTTTTGGAGATGGCGATGAGGGGAAAGGGACAAATTGCTTTTTTGGCTGATTTGGCTTTACCCCAATGGGGAGTAATTACCAACATTGGAGAAGCCCATATAGAGATGCTGGGTTCGTTGGAAGAGATAGCTAGGGCCAAAGGAGAGCTGATTGAAAAGTTACCGGGGGAAGGAGCGGCTTTTTTATTCGGTGATGATCCTCGTTTGATAAAGCAGGGAAAAGAATTTTCAGGTTCCACTTATTTTTTTGGTGAAAAGGCAGGCAATCATTTTCGTCTAGAAAGCTGTTGTTTTACCTGGCAGGGAACTTTTTTTAGGGCCAATTTTTTTGGAGAAAGCCTGCTTCAAGATTTTTTTCTTCCTGTTCCTGGGAGGCACCATGCAGTTAATGCTTTAGCAGCTTTAGGGATTGGTTATATGCAAGGAATCACAGAAAACTCTCAATTGAGCAAGGGTTTGGAGCAGAGCGAAGTAACCGGAGGAAGGATGGAGGTAAAAGCAGGAACTGTGCCCGGCACCAGGGTTATTGATGACAGTTATAATGCTAATCCGGCTTCTGTGAATAGTGCTTTGGAAGTTTTAGCTCAACTTTCCGCTTCGGGGCGAGGAATTGCAGTTTTGGGAGACATGCTGGAGTTAGGGGAATGGTCGGAGGAAGCTCACCGCCGAGCAGGTCGGGTGGCTGTTGAATTGGGTATAAGCAGAGTTATCGGAGTAGGTAAATGGTCTCGTTACACCGCGGAAGAAGTTCAAGCGAAAGGTGTCCATGCTTATACAGCCGATAACCCGGAAAAAGCATACGAAATTCTACAGGAGTTCCAGCTGAGAGCTGGTGACACCATTCTGGTAAAAGGTTCCAGAGGGGTGGGGCTGGATAAGTTGGTGGAGTGGATGGTCTGCTAGCCGAATATATTACATGGCTAACTTAAACTTACTAGGTCAAAGGTGGAGTAGAAAAGATGGAAATAGAATTAGCAACCACCACTGTTTTGGCATTTTTAATAAGTGTGCTGGCTTGCCCGCTTTTCATAAAATATCTTAACCAAGTATCATATCAACAACAAATAAGGGTGGACGGCCCTCAAACTCATTTGTCTAAACAGGGGACTCCTACAATGGGAGGAGTAGTTTTTGTGGCAGCTGCCCTGATAAGTACTTTATGGTTGGCCCCTTTTGAAGTGGAATTAATGCTGGCATTAATGGTTTTGTTGGTTTGTGGCTTTTTGGGGGGGATAGACGATTATTCTAAAATTGCCCGTTCCCGTTCATTAGGGTTAAAAGCTAGAAGTAAGCTGTTGGTACAAGCAGGGCTAACCCTCCTCCTGATGTATTTTCTAAACCTGGTGGATCACCCCACTGAAGTGGTGATTCCTTTTACAGAATTTGGAGTAGAGCTGGGATCATTTTACGGGATATTGGTATTTCTAATGATCAGCGGAACTACCAATGCGGTAAACTTGACAGATGGGGTGGATGGATTGGCGGGAGGATCGGGGGTAGTAGCTTTGGGTGCTTTTATGTTCTTGGCTATTCAGGGGAATGAATGGGGAGTAGCCTTGTTTTGTGGAGGATTGATTGGTGGGATTTTAGGCTTTCTGTTTTATAACTTCCATCCTGCCAAAATATTTATGGGAGATGTAGGCTCCTTGGCTTTAGGTGGGGGGCTAGCTGCAGTAGCTATCCTGTTAAATATGGAACTTCTCCTGGTAATGGTGGGAGGTTTGTTTGTTTTATAGACCCTCTCAGTAATAATCCAGGTTTTATATTTTCGGTTTACCGGAAAAAGAGTGCTGCTTATGAGCCCATTACATCATCACTTCGAATTGAAAGGTTGGTCGGAGTGGAAAGTAGTGGTAGTGTTTTGGGGTATTTCCTTGTTCTTTGCCTGTATAGGAGTCTGGGAAGGGTATCTTCAAGGCTGGTAAATTACAAATCTAGTCTTTTTAGTTAAAGCTTATGGAGTATAGCATCAGAGGAGGATAATATTAGTGCAGGAACTAATTAAAGGACAAAGGGTGTTAGTAGTAGGTTTAGCCCGTAGCGGTATAGCGGCAGTAAAATTACTAGCCCACCAGGGTGCTCGGGAAATAATTGCTAATGATTATAAAAAGATGGAAAATATTACTGAGTTGGAAAACATAAAAGATGTACCAGTAACATTGGTAACCGGAGGGCATCCTTTAGAGCTTCTAGATCAAAATGTGGCTTTATTGGTAAAAAGCCCCGGCGTTCCTCCTAATCTGGATATTTTTCAAAGGGCGCGCAGCCTGGGGATTCCGGTGATTTCTGAAATAGAATTAGCCTATTCCTTTTTAAGATCACCCTTGCTGGGAGTAACTGGTACTAACGGCAAAACCACTACTACTATGCTTCTAGGGGAAATGCTTAAGAGAGGCGGTTGGGGTAATGCACCGGTGGCGGGCAATATTGGACTCCCTCTCTGTTCGATAACCGAGAAAGTTACTTCGGGGGATGCGGTAGCGGCAGAGTTGAGCAGCTTTCAATTAGACGATGTGAAGGATTTTCGTCCCTGGGTGGGGATGATTCTTAATTTATCTGAAGATCATGTGGATTATCATGGTTCAGTGGAGGAATACCATAATGCTAAGAGTAAAATAATGATGAATCAGTCCCTTTCTGATACGGCAGTGTTTAATGCGGATGATTCTAAGGTAAAACCAATGGCTGAAAAAGCTCGGGGCAAAGTACTTTTTTTTAGCAAAAACAAGAAATTGCCGGGATTTTGTGTTTTTCAAAAATGGGTGGGACTATTTTGGAAGGGCACCTTTTCCAAAGTTTGTCCATGGGATGAATTGTCTTTAAAAGGAGAACACAATTTGGAAAATGCTCTTGCAGCTTCTACTGCAGCTTGGAGCGGGGGGGTTGATCTGGAATCCATTGGTTGGGTGCTGCGGAATTTTTCCGGAGTAGAGCATCGGCTAGAAGAAGTCCGAGAAATCGGGGGAGTCAAATTTGTAAATGATTCGAAAGGCACCAATCCGGAAGCGGCAGGCAAAGCACTTACCTCTTTTCCGGAAAAAAAAGTGTTAATAGCCGGCGGTAAGGATAAAGGCGGTGATTTTGAACAATTGGCAGGCCAGATTGCCCAGGAAGAAATAAAATTTTTAATATTACTGGGAGAAACTGCCCCTTTAATTGCCCGGGAGGTTGAAAAAAAAGGATTTAATGATTATGAACAGGTAGAGAGTTTGGAAGCAGGAGTGAGAAAAGCTTGGGAAAGAGCCAGTCCTGGGGATGTGGTACTGTTGTCTCCTGCGTGCGCTAGTTGGGATATGTTCACCGATTTTGAAGAAAGGGGTCGCCTTTTCAAAGAAGTAGATTGGTCACTGGAAATGGACGAATAATTAGGAGGGCGGCACTTTGATAGAAAGGCAATATAAAGAACTGGATCCGGTGTTACTGGTGGTTACCGTATTATTGTTGGGCCTGGGCTTGCTCATGGTATTCAGCGCCAGTTATGTAATGGCCGGCGAGCAACTTGGAGACCAGTATTATTATCTGCGTAGACAGGCTTTATGGGCTTTTCTTGGTTTAATTGGACTTTTTGTTTTTTTTAAGATAGATTACAAAAGGTTACGTAAATTGTCTCCAGCGATGGTTTTAGTTAGTTTTATCCTGCTAACTATGGTATACGTTCCTGGATTAGGTCTGGAAATAAACGAAGCCAGGCGTTGGATTACCTTGGGCAGTATTTCAATTCAGCCAGCAGAGTTTACTAAAATTGCTCTGGTAGTGTTTTCGGCAGCCTTTTTGAGCAGCAGAAAAGTCAACCTGGAGAACTTTTGGTCAAGCAGCTTTATCCCCCTTATAATTACTGGTTCCTCGTTTTTATTCATAGTTGAACAACCAGACTTAGGATCTGCTTTAATTTTAATAATGGCGGTTTTGCTGTTAATTTTTGTAGCAGGTACGCCCATGAAGTACTTATGGGGTTTGGCATTATCGGCACTTCCAATATTAATATTTTTTGCCATCCGAGAACCTTATCGATGGGAGCGACTTACTTCTTTTATCAATCCCTGGAGCGATCCCATGGGTTCGGGTTATCACGTAATACAATCTTTTTATGCCCTGGGGCCGGGGGGCTGGTTTGGTGTGGGATTGGGACAGAGTACCCAGAAGTTTTATTATCTGCCGGAACCGCACAATGACTTCATTTTTTCGGTTATTGGTGAAGAACTTGGTTTTTTAGGTGCTACAGCAGTTTTGTTCCTTTTTTTAGTGTTAATTTGGCGGGGAATAATTATTGCCTTAAATGCTCCGGACAATTTTGGTAGTCTATTGGTGGTTGGCATAGTCGGTTTGATAGCTTTCCAAGTGGTGATCAATGTAGGGGTGGTGACCGGAGTGCTTCCAGTAACTGGATTGAACTTACCCCTAATTAGTGCAGGAGGAAGCTCCCTATTTTTTACTTTATGTGGAATCGGAATGGTTATGAGTGTGTATAAACAAACTGCTATTCCGGATTGAATTTCTAGTAAAAGTGCAGTGAGAGGAGAAAAGTGCCATGCGGATTCTATTATGCGGAGGAGGGACGGGTGGACATATTTACCCTGCTCTAGCTCTTGCCAGATATATAAAAAACATTCAAAAAGATACAGAAATACTTTTTGTTGGAAGTAAAAGGGGCCTGGAGAAGAATTTAATTCCTCAGGAAGGCTTTTTTCTGGAAAGCATGGATGTGGAATTCCCCTCAAGAAAGTGGCATAAAATTCCTAGAGTAGGGTGGAATATGATGAAAAGCACCAGGCAGGTTCAGAAACTTTTGAAGAACTTTTCTCCCCAGGTGGTAGTAGGTACTGGTGGTTATGTATCTGGTCCAGTTATGATGGGAGCATGGTTGTCTGGGTACCCTACCATAGTACATGAGCAAAACACTGTTCCTGGTAAAACCAACCGCTATATAGCTCCTTTAGTGGACCGAGTATGCCTTTCTTTTTATTCTTCCTCAAAATACTTTAGCAAAAGGGCCAAAACTGTAGTCACAGGAAATCCTCGGGCCAGTGAAATGAGGGCTTATTCTCGAGAAGAGGGAGCAAAGAAGTTGGGTATATCTTCCCAGCAGAGGACGGTGTTGGTTTTTGGAGGCAGCCAAGGAGCCTGGAGGATTAACCAGGTCATAGTTGATTGTATAAAAAAGGAACGACTTGCTGATGGCATTCAAGTGCTTTATGTTACTGGCGAAAGATACTACCAGGAGGTGCTGGAAGGATTGGGGAACCAATCTTATCCCTGGGTATATTTGTTTCCTTACCTCCACCTTATGTCGGCAGCTTTAGCGGCATCCGATCTGGTGGTAAGCCGGGCAGGGGCAACTGCCTTGGCTGAATTGACTGCCCAGGGAGTCCCGGCTATCCTGATTCCTTCCCCTAATGTGGCTGATAATCATCAATATTTCAACGCTCAGGTTTTGCAAGAAAAGAAGGCGGCTATAACTATAAGAGAAGAAGATTTGTCTGATGAAACTTTATCCCGAGAAATTAATGCTTTGCTAACTTCACCTGATATCTTAAATCAGATGGCCACGAGCAGTAGCTCTTTGGGAATGCCTGAAGCTGCTGAACTAATGTATGAGCAATTAAAGGAAGTGTCTTCTAAAGCATTTGAGGAGATCACCCCCAAGAACTAAACTTGTTTAGGTGATTAGAGGAGGCCAAACGTGAATCTTCGCCAATATTTTGAAAAACTAACTTTTGGGGTAGAAGTGGATTATAGTATGTCCAGGTTAACTTCTTTTAAGGTAGGAGGCCCCTGTGACTACCTAGTTCGACCTGCTACCCACGACGAACTCAAGAAAGTGATTAGAACCTGTTATCAGCAGAAAGTGTATTATAAGATTTTGGGCAGAGGCACCAATATACTGGTTAGGGACAGAGGAATTAGAGGAGTAGTTATATCTCTAATTTCTCCTTTTGATGTTTTTCAGAGGGAAGATGAAAAACGAGTAAAAGTTGGAGCTGCTCTTCATTTGCCTCACTTAACCCGGTTGTTGATGCATGAGGGGTTGAGCGGTATGGAATTTGCATCGGGAATACCTGGTTCAGTGGGAGGAGCTTTGATCATGAATGCGGGGGCTTACGGGCACTCAATCGGGGATTTAGTGGAAAACATCTCATATATTTCTCCCCAAGGGGAGGATATAGAGATCTCTCCCCAGGAAGCAGGCTTTGCGTATCGTACGAGCATGTTAAAAGAAAAAGGGGGAGTGATAGTAGCAGCCACCTTTAAACTAAAGAAAGATGATCCCGATTTGATAAGAAAAAAAATAGAAGAAATAAGTCAGCAGAGGCAAAAGAAACAACCCTGGCTACCTAGCGCGGGAAGTGTTTTTAGAAATCCTTCCAGTGCTCCTGCCGGAGAACTTATAGAATCGTCAGGCTGCAAAGGATGGGAGGTGGGTGGTGCTAAAGTTTCGGAGAAGCATGCTAATTTTATTGTTAATACTGGAAGCGCTAGAGCTAGTGATGTTCTTGCTTTGATATCCAAAGTGCAGCATAAAGTAAAAGAACGCACCGGAATAGAACTCCAACTGGAAGTAGAAGTCATAGGAGAAGATTGAAAGCGGGGGATTTTAATGGAGCTAGAAAAATTTGAAATTGAAGGCTGCAGACCTTTGAGAGGTAATATAGCCGTAGAAGGCGCAAAAAATTCAGTATTGCCTATTATGGCTGCTACTATTCTGTCAAGAGAAGACAGGGGAATTTGGTTGGAGCAAGTTCCTGAGATAAAAGACGTGGAGATCATGTCGGGAATTCTCCAAGAGGCTGGAGTATCAATACATAGAAAAGGGAAAAAACTTTGGATTAACCCTGGCAAAGTAGATAGAAGCTACGTAGAGAATCACCTCACAGATAAAATGCGTTCCAGTATTTTTTTGATGGGTCCCTTATTAGGCAGACTGGGAAAAGCTGTTTTGGGCTATCCTGGGGGGTGCACTATAGGTAATCGACCTATAGATTTGCATCTAAATGGGTTGGCAAAAATGGGAATTTCTATTCGGAGGAAGGAGCATTATGTGGAAGCTACCGGTTATCCCCGGGGAGCTGAGATATATTTAGATTACCCCAGTGTTGGGGCTACTGAAAATTTAATAATGGCTGGAGTGTTAGCCCGGGGGAAAACGGTTATAAGTAATGCAGCCAGGGAGCCAGAAATTGTTGATCTACAGAACTTTTTAAACAAGATGGGAGCCCAGGTGTTTGGCGCTGGTACTGACACCGTCCGAATAACTGGAGTAGAAGGGCTTAACGCCGGTGTTTACCAGGTCATTCCTGACCGAATTGTGGCAGGCACCTATCTTTTGGCTGCTGCAATTACTGGAGGAGAAATGGTGGTGGAAAAGGTGATCCCTTCTCATTTAGAAGCTCTGATAGCAAAATTGGCAGAAGCAGGGTTGGAAGTAGAAAAAGGGGAAGAGTGGATTGGGGTTAGGGGGCGACCATTAAATTCCCTAAACTTGCGTACTTTACCTTATCCAGGATTTCCTACTGATTTGCAGCCTCCCATGATGTCCTTATTAACTCAAGCCCATGGAAGCAGCAGTATTCAAGAGAATGTTTTTGAAAATCGCTTTAGTTATTTGAATCAACTTAATAGGCTGGGAGCAAATATTTATTTTCAAGGGAATAAGGCAGCAGTGAAAGGTAAAACTCCGCTTACTGGGGCAGAAGTTGAAGCCATGGATTTGAGGGGAGCAGCAGCTTTGGTAATAGCTGGATTGGCAGCAGAAGGGAAGACAATTATAAATAACATATCCCACCTGGATCGGGGGTATGAGAGGCTGGAGCAGCAATTAAACCCACTTAATGCAAAAATACTTAGGCGGAGTGAGAGTTATGAAAAGAGCATCCCGCAGCAATTATAATTTTTCCTCCTCCGGGCAAAAGGTTAGGGCCTTAGAGAATTATTCCAGGAAGAGGAACAAAAAAAAGAAAATAAAGAAAAAGACAGCGCTGTTAGTATTGTTTTTAGTGGCGGGATTAGTATATTTTTTAGTTGGAAATACTGATAATATTAGCTTTCATAACGGGAAGAATCTCGGAGAAGAAGAAATCATGCAAAAAATAGAAGTGGAGCAGGGAGTGCGGCGCTCGAAGATTGTTTTTGGGGTTATTGGTAATGCTTTAGAAGATATTCCAAGGATAAAAAATGCAGAACTAAGGAAAGATGTTTGGAATGGATGGGGGTGGGATATTAAGGAAAGGGAAGGAGTATTAGTTTTTGACCAAAAAGGAGAAATTTGGGCCTTGGATCAAGAAAGGGTAGTACTGGGCCCTGCCTTTGAAGAGGAAAAGAAAGTGGGCTTGAAGGTGAAAGGGATAGAAGAAAGGGTAGGAATGACCCGGCCTGGAGAAAGGCTTTCGGAAGAGGAAGTAAAGCAGTCATTACATAAGCTGTTAAATACTGAGGAGGCATGGAGCAAGCTTCCTGTCTCCGAAGTAGATCTTACCGATTCAAATAATTTGAAGGTGTTTACGGAAGAAGGAACGGAGGTTTGGATGGGGGGGATAAACGATCTGAGCAAAAAATGGGAAACATTGAAATATGTTATACCTCATCTTCAGGAAGAAGATCTGTCAGCACCTGTAGATTTGAGAAACCCAGATCAAGTAGTAGTTCCGTCAGATTAGCCTTAAGTTATTTTATTAAATTTGTTTTTCAATAAAAAAGGGAATTGATTTAGTATGTTGAATAATCTAGAAGGAGATATTTCTTAGAGGTAAGGGCAATAAGGGGGTACGGTGTGTTATGAAGAAGAAAGATCTGGTAGTAGGCATAGATGTAGGCACCACCCATATAAGAGTGATTGTTGGAGAACCGTTGCCCGATGGCTCCATAAATATTATTGGGGTAGGGTTAAGTCCTTCTGAAGGTTTGAAAAAGGGTATAATTGTGGATCTGGATGAAACAGTACAGGCTATAACCAATGCTGTAGAAGAAGCAGAAAGAATGATAGGCTCCAAAATTGAAGAAGCTTGTATAGGACTGCCGGGATTAAACGTAGAATTGGTTTCTAACAAAGGGGTAGTAGCCGTTACTTCTGAGGATCGGGAGATCGGAGATGAGGATGTGGATAGGGTAATGCAGGCAACCCGGGTTATTGCCCTTCCATCTGACAGAGATATTGTGGAAGTTATGCCTCGTGAGTTTATTGTAGACGGTTACGATGGTATAAAGGACCCTATCGGCATGTTAGGTGTTCGGTTAGAAGTGGACGCATTAGTAGTTACTTCCCCCATAACTTCCATGCGCAATCTGGAGCGTTGTGTAAATAGAGCGGATATAAATGTAAACGAATTGATACTTCAACCTTTGGCAAACGCTGAAACTTCTCTATCTAAGGATGAGAAAGAACTGGGTGTTTTTCTCCTGGATATGGGGGGTGGTAAGACGGAACTGTCATTTTTCCAAAATGGCATTTTGCAGCAGCTTTCGGTGGTGCCGGTTGGAGGCAATCATATTACTAATGATTTGGCTGTAGGACTTCGGACGAGTTTTAAATCTGCAGAAAGTCTGAAGCTGGAGTACGGTTGTGCTTTTTCAGCTATGGCCGACCCTGAATCTAAACTTGAAATAGTAGGAGTGGGAGGTAAACAAGTACAAGAAGTATCTGAACGGGAATTGGCATCATTTATTGAGCCCCGAGTGCAGGAAATTCTTCAGCTTTCCAAAGATGCTATGATAAGAATGGGCTGGGAAGAAACTCCCCCAGCCGGGGTGGTCCTTACCGGGGGCGTTTCTCTTATGGACGGAGTCACGGAAATGGCGGAGAAAATTTTTGGAGGACCAGTCCGCATAGCTCAGCCTAAATTCGTGGGAGTGCAGAGTCCTATCTATACTACTGCAGTTGGAATAGTATACAGTACCCTAAAGAGAAATAAGCAAGCAGTAGCTGAAAAGAAGAAACCGGAAAGAAAAGCTAACCAAGGCGTGATTGGCAGGGTATGGCACCGCCTGTCTTCCTGGTTAGCCGAAGTTTTTGAATAATTTGTTGCTAACTACACTACTGTAAGACAGGGAGGGTGGAAACATTTGATAGAGTATGATATTGAGATGGAGCAGTTCGCTTCTATCAAAGTAGTAGGCATTGGAGGCGGAGGCAGTAATGCGGTAAACCGCATGATTAATGCTGGGCTTAAAGGGGTGGACTTTATTGCCGTCAATACCGATGCCCAGGCGCTTTATTTGGCTAATGCCAATACCAAAATTCAAATAGGGGATAAGCTGACTAAGGGGCTGGGTGCCGGCGCCGATCCAGAAATTGGTAGGCAAGCTGCAGAAGAGAGTACTGAACAGATCCGGGAAATGCTTAAAGGAGCAGATATGAGCTTTATAACTGCAGGCATGGGAGGAGGAACGGGCACAGGAGCTGCCCCATTGATAGCTGAGATTGCCCGGGAGGAAGGAGCTCTTACTGTAGGAGTGGTCACCAAACCTTTTTCCTTTGAAGGTCGCAAGAGAGAAAACCAAGCAGAAGAAGGAATTAACGAATTGAAAGACAAGGTGGATACCCTAATAGTAATTCCTAATGACCGACTACTGCAGGTGGTAGAAAAACGCACTCCTATCCTGGAAGCTTTTCGTATTGCCGATGATATTTTAAGGCAAGGAGTTCAAGGTATTTCTGATTTAATTGCTGTGCCGGGGCTTATTAACCTGGATTTTGCCGATGTGAAAACCATAATGGCAGAGACAGGCTCTGCTCTTATGGGCGTAGGTGTAGGGAACGGTGAAAACAGAACGGTGGATTCGGCTCGTGCAGCCATTACCAGTCCTTTGTTAGAAACCTCTATAGAAGGAGCCCGCGGCATACTTATTAATATTACTGGAGATCCTAGCTTGGGTTTGTTTGAGATCAATGAAGCTGCCGATGTGGTAAAGGAAACCTCTCATCCTGATGCCAATATAATTTTTGGAGCGGTTATTGATGAAAACCTCCAGGATGAAGTCCGGGTAACCGTTATTGCCACTGGCTTTGATCGTAAACACCTGGGGCGACAGCAGGTATTTGAGGAAATGGGAGATCAAGAATGGCAAAAAAGAGATGAAGACATTGATACTCCGGCTTTTCTCCGATGGAGAAGGACGGAATAGTCAGGGCTTATTTCGGGTGCGGATAATTTAGTGTAAACATAATTAATTTTGCAGAATAAATAGAACTGGTTTATTTTAAAAGGCTTCAATAGCCTTTTTTTATGTTTTTTACCCTATTTTTTAAAAAAATGTTTAGGTAGGGAGGATTCTATGATTCTGCATAGAATAACTACATGTAGTATAGAAGCTAACTTTTATTAATAAATATTGTAGAGGGAGTAGAAGCCATGCGGTGTCCCTATTGCTCGAAAGCGGAAAGCAAGGTTACCGATTCCAGGTCTATAGAAGACGGGAAGGTAGTAAAGAGGAGAAGAGAGTGCATTAGCTGTGAAAAACGGTTTACAACTATGGAAAAAGTGGAAGAGGAACCCATAATGGTACTTAAGAGGGATGGCAGGAGAGAAGTTTGGGATGGCAACAAAGTGCTTACCGGGTTGTTGAGAGCTACGGAGAAAACCGATGTTTCTATGGATAACTTGAGTAAGCAGGTAAAATTGATTGAGCAAGAAATAAAGAGTTTTTACCCTCGAGAAGTTACTACTGAACAAATAGGGGACTTAATTCTGCAAAAGCTTCGCTTATTGGATGAAGTGGCTTATGTCCGTTTTGCTTCGGTGTTTCGTAAATTCCAAGATGTTGATTCTTTTAAGGAAGAGCTGGAAAAAATGATCGCCAAGAGAAAACAATTGGAAGATAAACCGTAAAAGGTTTAGACAAAATAATTTTCACAGGAGGGTTAACTTTGGAAGAAAAATCGGTTTCCGTTTCCCATTGGGAAGAAAAAGAAATTTCGGAGGAAATGAATTACAGTACTTCAGCTTACCCTTACTTCCAAGAAATCCGTAAAAGAGATGGCAGGGTGGTGTCTTTTGATCCTCAAAAAGTTACCGAGGCAATATTTAAAGCTGCCCAGGCGGTGGGTGGTAGCAATTATCGTATTGCAGAAGGCTTAACCGTTCAGGTGATTGAACACTTGAGAAAACAAGGCTTTAACGGTTTAATCCCGGCGGTAGAAGACATACAGGATGGAGTGGAAAAAGTTCTTATAGAAAATGGCCATGCCCGTACTGCCAAGGCGTATATTCTTTATCGGGATAAGCGCACTCGCATCCGGGAAGCAAAATCAGAACTCATGGATGCGGTTAAAGAAATTTTGGTGGAGACTAATCGTGAAAACGCCAATATCAGCAATTCCCCTTCTGCCAAAATGCTCCAAATTGCTATGGCGGCTAGCAAAAGTTATTATCTTAGTAATATGTTGCCAGAAGACATAGCTAAAGCACACCGGGAGGGGGATTTTCATATCCATGATCTGGATTATTACAGCAAGACCCTTAACTGTTTACAGATTGACTTGGCTCATTTGCTGAAAGGTGGTTTTAATACTGGCTATGGATACATAAGGCCCCCTCAACGTATAGCTTCTGCTGTAGCTCAGGCGGCCATAGTTTTACAGAGCAATCAAAATGATATGTATGGAGGACAAAGC
>CAZXDQ010000012.1:0-14426 GCA_964639405.1 uncultured Syntrophomonadaceae bacterium
TAAAAAACTTACTAACGAAGCAATTGATGTATTCTTGAACTACCATTGGCCAGGCAATATAAGGGAATTAGAGAATATCATTGAAAGAATAGTAGTAACCTCTAAATCTGAATATATTGATAGGAAGTCAATTCCTCTCTCCTACCTCTTATACCGCAAAAACACGTATAATGTTAAACCAGACGATGAAAAAAACAGGTTAAAAAATTTATACGAACAGTTCCGGAGTACCAGAAAAGTGGCAGAGGTCATGGGAGTCAATCAATCTACCGTGGTAAGAAAAATGAAAAAATACGATATTAATTCTACAGGATAAGTAAAAGCTTCAGGTTGGATTAAAAAGCGTGCGAAACCTTTACTTTTCGACACGGCAGCGGGCGTCCAAGGTTATAACCCCCTCTCCCGAAGAAAATACCCTCACAGGGTTGAGATCCAGTTCTTGAATTATGGAAAAATCCGCCATCAAATGGGAAACCCGAACTACCAGATCTACCAGGGCAGTAATATCTCCGGGGGGCTGACCCCGGTAACCCTGCAGCAGTTGGTAAGATTTGAGCTGGGCCAAACGTTGAAAGACAGTATCTTCTTGGGTGGGACAAAGGGCGTTGGCTACATCTTTAAATATTTCCACATACACTCCTCCCATGCCGAAAAATACTACCGGCCCAAAAGAGGGATCTTGCTTTCCTCCTACAAACATGTCGTATCCTTCCCCTGCCATTTGCTGCAGGCGAACTCCTTCCAAGCAGGCATCCTCCCGGTACTCCTGGAGGTTTCTTTTGATAAGAGTATAATATTCTTCCACCTGCCCAGGAGTTTCCACTCCTACTACTACTCCCCCGGCATCGGATTTGTGGAGGGCTTGGGGGGATACTACCTTCATAACCAGGGGATACCCCAATTCCTCAGCTTTCTCTACCGCTTCTTTCTCGCCGGTAGCCAACCGGGAAGCAGCTACCGGGATGCCGTAAGCAGACAGCAGTTCCAGCGCCTCTTCTCCGTAATCCCCTTTTCGCCTCTCCAACCAACTGCGGGCTTCTTCTTTTTTTAAGCCTTCCGGGGCTTGGAACGCAGGAGCCTCATCCCGGATTCTTTTTCTTTCGTAATATTTCATCTGTTGATAAAGGGCCTTCACCATGCTCTCCGGGCTGTTAAACACGGGGAACTTCACAGCCTTCTTGGCCTGCTGAATAGTGTGGGAAGGCCCAAACAAACATACTCCCAGGGGCTTCCCTCCCGAGAGGATAGCTCCCCAAGTCTCTTTGGAAAGGTCGGCGAGAAACATCTTTTGAAAAACGTCTTCACCAGGGGGCATCTGGGGACGTTGACTAATGTACATGGCTCCGTCTACATTTTCTGAATGCATCACCGAATAAATAACGTGGGCAGTGAGTTCCGGATCGTAGATATCCCCCATATCCAGGGGGTTAGAAAAATTGATAACCCCGGCGTTGCTAAACTGCTGCAGGCTGTCGTAAAATTCCTGTCCCATCTCCGCGAATTCAAATCCGGTATTTTCGCACAAGTCGGCCCCCATAACCGAAACTCCCCCAAAAGGACTCATCACCATAACCCGCCGCCCTCGCATAGGAGGAAGTTGGAAGGCCTTGATCATATCGATAAATTCCAGGAAATTATCCAACCGGATAACCCCTGCTTCCTCCAGGGCGGAATCGATAAGCTCCTCGTCACTACTAACAGCGGCAGTGTGGCTCATAGCAGCTGCTTTCCCCGCCGAGGTGGTATTGGCCTTATAAACCACCACCGGCTTATCCATTCCTTGGACCAGTTCCACCAATTCTTTTCCCCTTTCCAAACTCTCCAAATACATGCAAATGACCTGGGTTTGGGGGTCCCTGCCAAAGTATTCCAAGAAATCTACCTCGTCCAGGTCCAGCTTGTTTCCTATGCTAGCAAATTTTGCCAATCCTATCTGTTCGTCCATAAGGTAATTGAGCATGGTCAAGGCCACCCCTCCGCTCTGGGAAATGATAGACATCCCGCCTTGGGGCACCGGATACAGGGAAACAAAGGGAAGACACAGCCCGTTATCCGTATTGGCTACTGTTACACTGTTGGGGCCTACCAGACGAATACCATAGTGGCGGGCCCTCTGCAGCGTATCCTCCGCCAGGCTGCGTCCTCCTTCGCTAAATTCGGCAAACCCTCCCGATGGTATAGCCATGCGGGGAATACCCAATTTTCCACAGCGGGTAACAATATCAGGAATGAACTTGGCCGGTACCATGCAATAGGCTAAGTCCGGCACTTCCGGCAGATCTTCCAGGTTACGGTACATTTTGATGCCGTCCACATGAGCATCATTACTCCGAGGGTTGACACCAAAAATCCGCCCCCGGTATCCCCAGCGCAGTAGGTTCTCCAGGGTAAGGCGCGGAATATTGGTGGACTTGGAAGAAAGCCCAACTATTGCAATAGATTCCGGATAGTACAATTTCTCCATCTTTTCTTCCTCCTATAACAAAAATCTAGTAGCGAATAAGGATAATATCTTACTTAGCCTTACTCCAAATACTGCAGTCACTTATAACCATTATTACTTTTAATTGTTTTTAAGTTTCCTCTAAACCCCACCGATTAATAAGTATATCACATCTACCCTGCATTATACAGCTAATAAGCCGTTTATCTAAAAAGAATGCATTTCTAAAGATTCAAAGTCTCTAACTTATAGATATACCTTCCTAGCTAGGGCTGCGGGAACAATATTTTAAGGGTTTTGCCAGATACTTTGTAAGTGGATAATTCTATCACTGGAATATTCTAGCTCTTGACAATTGATAGAAACCAATTTATTATAGTCTCACTGTTTTAAATCTACTATAGTTTATCCAAAGAAGGGGAAGAGTAAGCAAGACTCTTTTCTTCCAGAGAGCCCGGGTACGGTGGAACCGGGTGTAAAGAGTTTGCCGAATGGACCCCTGAGGAGCGAACCGAAAGCACCTCCATTGGCGCCAGTAGGCTTCGACGGAGAGCTCCACCGATAAAAGGGGCAGGGTATTGATGGCCCTTGCGCTGTAGGAGCAATTTTTTTGATATTTTTCACGATACAGGGAGCGCCTTATCATCAGCTTTACTAATTCTGCACCCTGATTGCCCAAGGCCAATGAACAGCTTCTACAGGAAAGGCCTGCGTACCTGATATTTAAGTGGTCGCGGAGAATTCTCATTTAAACAGGGAATCTTTCCTTCGACAACTAAGGTGGCACCGCGAAAGCAAAGCCTTTCGTCCTTACTGGGACGAAAGGCTTTTTTGTTTTTCCCACCTATTTATTAGAAATTGTTACTACCGAATGTCGAGGGTGGCCCACCAAGGGGTAAAGGCTGAGCCGTGCACTTGCTTTCTAGTTAACCCGGAACTATAGCCTGCGCGACCTGATAGAGAATTGATAGTCTGAAGAGAGCCTAGAAATTAACATACTAAATTTATCAAGGAGGCTGTTCTATTATGGATATCAAGCCAGATTACCAGGATTTTTTAAACCAACTTCCAGGAGGCATTTCTCCTGAAGGAAACGTCTTCGGGGGAAAATACACCGCTGTCTACACCCAATTCATCTCCGACATGGAAACCCCCATCACCCTCTATCGCAAACTCTCGGAGCGAGGAAAAAGTTTCCTGCTGGAGAGCGGTGAAGGGAAAGGGAAAAACGCCCGCTTCTCTTTCCTGGGATGCAATCCTTTTCTGACCATAAAGGCGCAGAAGGAATCCGTGCTTTTGGAAACAGATACCGGTGAAACTACCACCAGAGAAGGCCCCCCTTTGCAAGTTCTCCAGGAAGTGATGGATAGCTTCAATTGGGTGGAACCGGCAGCTTTACCCTTCAGCGGAGGCGCTGTGGGTTACTTCGGATACGATCTGGCAGGCTGGCAGGAACCCCTGGGGGAGCCTCTACCCGAGGACCGGGAGATGCCAGATATGGTTTTGATATTTCCCCGGGAGCTTTTGGCCTTCGACCATCAAAACCACCTGTTAACCGTTATGGTAATCTTTCAGGTAGGTGAAGACCCTGCCGCCAGTTATGAGGAGGCCCGTAACCACCTCTCAGGGCTGGTATCCACCCTGGAAGAAGAAGCGCCGGAAAACCAAAAGGATGGGGCAAAGTACCTGGAAACCGCCAAGGAAAATCTCCTGGATTGCCATTTCAGCTCCAATCTGACCCCAGAGCAATTCAAAGAGAAAGTCAAATGGGCGAAACACTACATTCAGGAAGGAGAAATACTTCAACTAGTGCTATCCCAAAGGCTGGAACTAGCCAGGAAAGTTGATCCCTTTTTGGCTTACCGAACGCTGCGGAGCGTAAACCCTTCCCCTTATCAGTTTTTCCTGGAACTGGGAGATGTAGCCCTGTGTGGTTCTTCTCCCGAAATGTTGGTGCGGGTGGAAAGGGGAGAAGTTTGGACCCGCCCCATTGCTGGAACTCGTCCCCGGGGTAACAGCCCGGAAGAAGATGAGCAACTGGCGAAAGAGCTGCTGGCCGATAAAAAAGAGCAGGCAGAACACACTATGCTGGTAGATTTGGGCAAGGAGGATCTGAGGAAAGTTTGTCTTAACGACACTATAAGGGTGGAAAACCAGATGCAAATAGAAAAATTCTCCCACGTAGTACACCTTACCAGCGATGTAAAAGGAACCTTGGAGCCCAGCCGGAGTCCTCTTGAGGCCCTGCAAGCTTGTTTCCCTGCCGGCACCGTCACCGGAGCCCCTAAAGTAAGAGCTATGCAGCTTATCAACCAGCTGGAGACCATCAATAGAGGGCCCTATTCCGGGGCAGTGGGATACCTGGGCTTCAATGGGAACTTGGACACCTGCATCACCATAAGAACCATCGTTTCCCATGAAGACAGGATGTTTATTCAAGCAGGCGCCGGGGTGGTAGCAGATTCCATCCCCCACCGGGAGTATCACGAAACCCTGCAAAAAGCTCAAGCCCTGCTAAAAACCCTTTCTACAGCAGAGGAGGCAATAAAATGATCCTCCTGAACCACCATCACCCCATCTTACCGCATCTTACCACGAGGAGTTGATTATGATGATTCTGGAAAAACTACTTTCTTCACAAAACCTGCGGCGAGAAGAGGCTTACGGAATGATGAAAGAAACCATGGAAGGAAAACTACCTTCTTCTCAAGTCGCGTCTTTTTTAACCGCCCTAACCATAAAAGGGGAAGCCGCTCCAGAGATCGCCGGCATGGCAGAAGCTATGCGGCAAAAATCCCGACAGTTGCCCATCGAAGAAAGCTTAGAGGCAGTAGACAACTGCGGCACCGGGGGAGATGGGAAAAACACTTTTAACGTGTCCACTACTGCCGCCCTCATCGCTGCAGGAGCAGGGGCCAAAATAGCCAAGCACGGAAACCGATCGGTTACCAGCCGTTGCGGGAGCGCCGATCTGTTGGAAGAACTGGGAGTAAAAGTGGAAATGGAGCCAGAAGAAGCCATCCACTACCTGACCAAATATCACTTTGCCTTCCTCTACGCCCCTTACTATCACCGGGCTATGAGGCACGTAGCCTCTACCAGAAAAGAATTAGGCTTCCCCACTGCCTTCAATTTGCTGGGTCCCCTTACCAATCCCGCCGGGGTAAAACGCCAGGTAATAGGAGTATCCCGCCCTGAGTGCCTCCAACTGTTGGCAGAAACATGTCTCCTCCTGAAGTCTGAACACGTGCTGTTAATCCACGGCGGGGACGGTAGCGACGAGCTCTCCCTCCAGGGAGAAAACCGGATCCTGGAAGTAAAAGCAGGGAAAATCAGCGAGCTGTCAATAAAAGCTTCTTCCCTAGGACTCTCCAGTCCTTCTGCCGCTAATGCCAGGGATATCCGAGGGGGCAGCCCGGAAATAAACGCTGCCATAACCCGAAAAGTGCTGTTTGGCCATCATGGCCCAAGCCGAGACCTTTCTCTCCTTAACACCGCTGCCGTACTAATGGTAAGTGGAAAGGCCCAAACTTTGGAAGCAGGACTGGAACAGGCCGCTAAATCCATAGACCAGGGAAAAGCATACCAAGTTTTAGAAAACCTTAGAAACGAGGTGAAGTAAGCATTGTACCTGCAGCAGATAGTAGCTTCCAAAAAACTTGAACTGGCCCAAAAAAAAGATCAAGAAGATAGCACCGAGGACCTACTGGAAAGAGCCAACCGCCTTCCTCCACCTCGTTGTTTTAAAAGTGCCCTTACCGCAGAATCAGGCCCCGCCATTATAGCAGAAATAAAGAGAGCTTCCCCCAGTAAGGGCACCCTTTCTTCCCATCTATGCCCAAAAGCCACTGCCCGGAAGTACCAGCAGGGAGGAGCCTCCGCTATATCGGTCCTTACTGAACAAAAACATTTTCAGGGAAGTTTACGGGACTTAAAAGACGCCCAAGAAGCAGTTGATTTGCCCATCCTCCGGAAGGATTTCATCTTTGACCCCCGGCAAGTAGTGGAAAGCCGGCTGGTAGGAGCCGATGCCCTGCTCCTTATCGCCGGGATCCTATCTCCTTTCCAGCTCCGGGAGCTTATTACCCTGGCTGAAAATTTGGGGATGCAGTGTCTGGTGGAAACAGCTACTCCAGTAGAGCTGGACCAGGCAGTAAAGGCAGGCGGGAAAATCATCGGCATCAACAACCGCAGCCTGCAAACTTTTCACACTGACCTCACCCGCTCCTTTCAACTGGCTTCCCAAGCTCCTCCTGGAACCATATTGGTGGCAGAAAGCGGGATCAGCCACTACTGGCAAATAAAGGAGCTGCACCAGTTAGGATTTAAGGCGGCCCTGGTAGGGGAAGCCCTGATCTGCACTAGTTCACCGGAACAAAAACTAAGAGAATTGCGGGGTGTAGAATATGCGGGTCAGGGTTAAAATCTGCGGAATAACCAGCAAGGAAGAAGCCTGGAGGGCAGTAGAAGCCGGGGCCGACGCCCTGGGATTCGTCTTCACTTCCAGCAGACGTCAAATTGACCCCGCTTCCGCCAGAGAAATATGCACTTCCCTTCCCCCCATGGTATCCCGGGTAGGAGTATTCGTAAATCCCCAGGCGGGAAAAGTAAATTACCTGACAGCGGAGTGCGGGCTGGATGTCTTACAGTTTCACGGAGAAGAATCCCCTGCTTTCCTACGTTATTTTGCCCCCCGTTCTCTAGTAAAAGCGGTTGCAATAAAAGGCCCCGATTCTTTAAGGGGGGCCCAGTGTTACAGCGAACACACTCTCCTGCTGGATACCTATTCCCCCCAACAGAAAGGTGGAACGGGAAAATCATTTCCCTGGTCGATGCTGGAAAAATCCCCTCCTCCCTCCCCTTTTATTTTGGCAGGGGGGCTAAATCCCCTTAACATTGAGGAGGCCCTGGAGCAAACCAATCCCTACGGAGTGGATGTGAGCAGTGGAGTGGAAACTAAAGGCATAAAGGATCCGCAAAAAATTGCTGATTTTCTTAAAAAAGTAAGGAGGTGGGAAACCTATGCTGCCCAATGAACGAGGTTACTTTGGTGAATACGGGGGAAGATACGTGCCGGAAATCTTAATGCCCTCTTTAATAGAGCTGGAGCGGGCTTTGGAAGAAGTTACCGACGAAACATTCTACCAAGAACTGAATCATTATTTGAGGAATTTTGCCGGAAGGCCCACTCCCCTATTTTTTGCCTCCAATTTATCGAAAACCTATCCCGGTCTGGAGATCTATTTGAAGAGAGAAGACCTGGTCCACACCGGCGCCCACAAAATCAACAACACCCTGGGGCAAGCTTTATTAGCCCAAAAAATGGGCAAAACTAGGCTGATTGCAGAAACTGGGGCAGGCCAACACGGAGTAGCCACTGCTGCAGTAGCTTCTCAACTGGGAATGGAAGCTACCGTTTTTATGGGCGTGGAGGATGTAAAACGCCAGGCTCCTAATGTGCAGCGCATGGAACTCCTGGGGGCTCAGGTTAAACCAGTGGATAGCGGCAGCGGCACCCTGAAGGAAGCAACCGGGGAAGCTATCAGGGATTGGGTAGCCGAATCCCGCCATAGCCATTATGTGATTGGCTCAGTGGTGGGGCCCCATCCGTACCCAAAAATAGTAAGGGAGTTCCAGAAAATTATAGGCAGGGAAGTAAAAGAACAATTTGAACAAAAAAATGGGGGAAAACCCCATGCCCTTTTAGCCTGCGTAGGAGGTGGCAGCAACGCCCTGGGAATGTTCTATCCTTTTCTACAGGAAGAGCAAGTGGAACTCTACGGAATAGAAGCCGCAGGTTACGGCTTACACAGCGGCCATCACGCAGCTACTCTCCGCAAGGGAAAACCGGGGGTTCTCCACGGAGCTAAAAGCTACCTTCTCCAGGATGCTAACGGTCAGGTAAATCCTGTACATTCCATTTCCGCAGGTTTGGATTATCCAGGAGTGGGGCCGGAACACTCCCACTTAAAAGATGCAGGAGCCATTAACTACCACTCCATTAACGACCAACAAGCCCTAAAAGCCTTTTACCAACTTTGCCGCACAGAGGGTATCATCCCGGCCCTGGAAAGTGCCCACGCCCTGGCTTATCTGGATTACCTTCCTGCTCCTGCTTTACAGCCCCGTCCTTCACCTTTGCAGGTGGTAGTTTGTCTCTCTGGAAGAGGAGACAAAGATCTAAATAACGTTACTACTTACCAGGAAACCATGGAGTCAGGGATGATCTAATTTGTTTCCGGGGAAAAGCAACCGTCAATCATTATTTACCATCTTTTCCCCGGGGATTCAAAGAATTAAACAGAAGCAGCACCATGCCCAAGGGGGGTTAGTGCTCGCAAAATAAAAAAATAAGCAAAAAAAGGAGGTCCTTCTCGTGGAAACTAGCAGTTGGCAGCCTTGCTTAGAAAACCGCCTGGAAAAAGCCTTTAAAGAGCTGAGAAGGAAAAACCGAAAGGCCCTTATACCTTTCTTTACCGCCGGTGACCCTGATATGGAAACCACCCGCCGGCTAGCCCTGGGGGCACTGCAAGAGGGGGCAGATATTTTAGAGCTGGGGGTTCCCTGTTCCGATGCCATGGCTGACGGTCCAGTAATACAAAAGACCAGCAGCAGGGCTCTGAAGGGAGGAGCTACACCGGAAAAAGTGCTGCAATTAGGCCTGGAAATGCGCCGGGAAACGGAAAAACCCCTGGTATTGCTTGCCTATTATAACCAGTTACTGCAGCAGGGAACATATTCTTTCCTGGAAAAAATGAGCCAGGCTGGATTCGACGGCATCATTATACCTGACCTGCCTTTAGAAGAGAGCTGCAGGATGAGGGAATATGCCAGCCAGGAAAATGTTTCTTACGTCACCATGTGCGCCCCCCATGGCAATGACCAGCGCTACCTTCAAGCGGCAGAAGCGGCATCCGGCTTTCTTTACTGCGTATCAACTGCTGGAACTACCGGAGTCCGTTCCCAAGTATCTACCCACACCCTAAATATGCTGCGCGGGTTGCGCCAATTAACATCTAAGCCTCTGGCTTTAGGATTCGGCATCTCTTCCCGGGAACAGGTGGAAGTGTACTCACCTTACGTAGATGGGATTATTGTGGGCAGCGCGCTCTTATCTGGGTTGGAAGAAAAAGAACTCCCCGACAAACTGGCATTTACTGCCTCTTTTCTCCACCATTTGAGGCAAGGATTTAAAGTAAATATTTCTAGTCAAAAATTTTGACACCGCCGGTAATTATTAATATAATGATTTTGAATTAAGGTTTCCGGAAGGCAAATTTAAGAGAGGATTTTAACATGTTCCTTTTGGTTCTGGTATTGAACCAAGAAGAGTACCTGGAAAGCATTCTTGAAAAGCTATTTAATATAGGCATCACCGGAGCTACTGTCATTGATTCCTGCGGTATGGGTAGAACTTTATGCGAAAAGGTCCCCTTTTTTGGCGGTTTCAGCAGCCTGTTCAATGAATGCCGCCCCTACAATAAAACCATTTTCTCCGTCATGAGAGATGAGGAGATGATATCAAAAGCCACCGAAGCCATTGAAGCTGTGGTGGGAGACCTGGAGCAAGAAGGAATAGGAATAATGTTTACTTTTCCCCTGCACCAGGTAAAAGGATGGGTTCCGGAAACAGAAAATAACCAGGGATAATCAAGTTCATTAATTCCACATTAATTACCTGGTCAACTGCCTTAAATAATTAATTAGGATTGATTTACCCTCCGGAGAGAGGAGTTTAAAGGTGTTTTTACTGGTGTTGGTATTAAACCAAACGAATAAATTGGAAAAAATACTTCAAAAATTGTATGAAGCAGGAATCACTGGCACCACGGTAATTGATTCCCAGGGATGGGGAGAAACCACCATGGAAAACTTGCCTTTTTTTGGAGGCATCCGATCAATCCTGTCCGGTAAGCTTTCTCATAACAAGGTGCTCTTTTCGGTTATTAATTCTGAAGAAAAAACTAAAAACGCTATCCAAGTGATCGAAACGGTAACGGGGGATCTGGAGGCAGGAGGTAAAGGGATTCTGTTCACCCTGCCACTGCATCAAGTTAAAGGTATCGCGCCTCCTTTCAATGAACCAACAGACAGTGAGCAAACCGGAGGTTAAAATCAGAATAATATATTGATATACCACTTTCACTTAAATTCTTAAAAACTAAATACCTGGGAATTGGGAGCTTTACATATGTCTATGAACGAAATTGCACTAGCGGTAGGGATTATTGTACTGGCGGGGCTTTTAGCAGGCAAATTAGCCCAAAGAATTAAAGCCCCTATGGTCATAGGTTTTTTAGTGATTGGAGTAATTCTGGGACCTTCCGTCTTAAATGTAATCACCATAGAAATGAGCGAAGAACTGGAACTATTTAAGGTTACAGCTTTGGGAGTTATCGCTTATACCATCGGCAGCGAATTAAACTTTAAAAAAATAACTGGAATACTCCGTTCTATTTTTGTAATTACTATCATTCAGGTTGCGGCTACTTTTCTTTTGATAGTTGCCAGCACTTACTACCTCTTTAATTTCCCCCTACCAGTAGCCTTGTTGTTAGGTGCCATTGCACCTGCATCTGCCCCAGCATCACCCCTGGCGGTTAGCAGAGAATACGGAGCCAGTGGGACTTTTACCACCACCCTTTTGGGTACCGTGGCATTCCTGGACGCAGTTACTATAACCCTTTTTGCATTAATTTCAGCGATTGTGGGAGTAATCCTAAGAGGCGAACAACTTACCGGCACCTTCCTTTTAGAGCCCTCATGGGAAATAGGAGGGTCTTTAGTTCTGGGCTTGTTGGTCGGTATGTTAATTGTATATTGTTTGCGTTTTCTACCGCAAAAACCTCAGGCCCTAGCTTTTTTAGTAGGAATAATTTTGATGAACTGTGCTGTAGCCAATATGTGGCATCTTTCTCCTCTTTTGCTCAATATGGCTACTGGAGTAGCTGTAACCAACCTTTCTCCTCCCAAATATGCCCTCACTGCCTTTGAGGATATTGAAATATTTCTATACGCGGGATTCTTCTTCTTAGCAGGTGCGGACCTTCGATTAGAAGAGCTGGGAGAGGTTTGGATTATTGTACTGGGCTATATTATTATTAGAGGTATAGGAAAAGTAGGAGGAACTTTCTTAGGAGCCAGGATAGCCAACGCTGAGGATAAAGTGCAAAAATACCTGGGATTTGCTTTATTCACTAAAGCTGGCTTAAGCGTTGGACTAGCAATGATGGTACAAAAATCTTTTCCGGAAATCTCTGAAGTAGTGGTAGCAGTAGTATTAGGAGCGGTAGTGGTTTGCGAAATAATTGGACCTTTAGCTACCAGATTCGCCCTCATCTCTTCGGGAGAATGTAAAAGGAGTTAGGGCAAACCACCAGTTGAAAATAAAATAATCCGGGACCAAATAAGCCATAATCTTCTAGTAGGTTTAGTTTTCGATTTCCACTTCCTCTACTTCCCCATCCTCCCCTAGCAAAAAACCTCTAAGCACCGGGTTTTGGTAGTCCAGCAGGGATAGAATCAAGTGATACGCTTCGGGATAATAAGCTTGTTCCAGGTCAGTAGCTGAAGGATAAGCCTCAGAATAGGGATGGGAGTGAAAAATACCCCAAAGGTAATGCCCCTGCTCCTCCAGGTCTTCGAATATGTGGAGCAGGTCCTCGGGGAGCACGTTATAACAGGTTGAGCTGCGGTACTCATTGCGGGCAGGGTAAAATTTTACCGGTTCTCCTGCATTATCTCCGGAAATTATCCCGCAGGCCTCATAGGGGAAATCTTTCCGAGCGTGCTCCAACATGGAGGCTTGCATAGCTTCAGGAATACGAACAGTCTTTTTTCTCGCCATTTTCTCCCCTTCTGGAGGGTTAGATGCCATAGAACCTAACCGATCCCATTGCCCTTAGGAGATTTTCTTTTTCAGCAGTTTATTAATATCTATCAAATGAGACGCCTCCACCAGAAAGGCGCTTCTAAGTAATTGCCCAAAAGATAACCCTCACTAAAACCGTGAGCTCTCAGTTATCGAGGAAAAACGCATAAGGAAGGGAAAAATTGTTGAAATAACTTGCTTTTATAAAACACTGTTAAGGGGTTTTTGAATCTATAAAGATAGTTAAGCCTTACTGATTTTCACTACTTTCTGTAGGTTGCTGCAGTTCTTCCAAGGGTGTCCAGGTTTCATACACCGGGCGGTTCCATCTGTCTAATTCCCGCACCAGGACCTTGCTGGCTCCTTTTTTCTTTGCCATTTTGTTGTGGTCATCCACGTAACAAATAACGGTTTTTACCCCTCCGCTGGGAGTCTCCCCATAAATCACGTCGCAGTGTTTATACAGATTCTCTGTTTTAGTAACCTTCTTTTGATAATACCTTCTACAGTAATCACTGTCGGGATTCCGGGAACATACCCTTTCGGTCATGGTTTTGTAGGCATAATAACGCAATCCAAATACCATAGCTACAAATATTACGCCCATGATCAACAACAGGGTGGTTACTGGAGTCACTTAAGGGAAACCTCCTTGTAATAGTTTTAATAATATAAGCGGATAAACTCTGTTGAATATTATAACATTTAACTTTTTCGAATAACAGAGAAGTTAAATGCCTGCTATATTGTACCCTCCATCCACATAGATCACCTCTCCGGTAATCCCGGTGGAGAGATCGCTGGCTAAAAACAGGGCCGTATTGGCGACTTCTTCTACACTTACCGCTCTACGCAGGGGGGATTTTTCTTCTACCTGGGAGATTATCTGGTTGAAGTCCTTAATCCCCTTAGCGGAAACTGTCCGAATGGGGCCTGCGGAAATGGCATTTACCCTTATGCCCTGACCCCCCAGATCTCCCGCCAGATAACGCACGCTGGCTTCCAGAGAAGCTTTTGCCACTCCCATTACATTATAATTTTTTATCCAGCGGACTGAACCCTGGTAAGTAAGAGTCAAAATACTACCTCCTTCACTCATCAGAGGGGAAGCCTGCCGGGCTACCGCTACTAAGGAATAAGCGCTGATATCTTGGGCCAGCTTAAAGCCTTCCCGGGAAGTGTTAATGAAACCGGCATCCAAATCTTCCTTCTGGGCATAGGCAATGCTGTGCACTAACCCGTGAAGAACCCCGTAATCGGAAGCAATTTTATTAAAAAGGTCTTCAATCTGGTAATCGTCCGTAACATCACAGGGGAGGAGCACCGGATCGGAAATTTCTTTAGCTATAAACTTTTCCAGCTTACCCTTCATCCGTTCATCCTGATAGGAAAAGATTAAATTAGCCCCCGCCCGATGATAAGCCTGGGCTATAGCCCAAGCAATACTCCTCTGGTTGGCAATTCCCATAACCAGAATATTTTTATCCTTTAACATATCCTGCATGTTACCTACTCTCCTCTCTACAAATGCCTTATGTTCAATTGCCTACATGTTAAATTTCCATCATTCCGGGAATTCCTGCAGTGCTTCGTTCATGCTTCCGCTGCGAAACCCCTGCAGGTCCAAGGTCACGTAGATAAAACCCAAACCCCGGAGTTTATGCAATATCTCTGATTTCTTTTCCCTTAGGAGAGGCCAGCAGTCTTCATTAATTTCTATACGGGCCAGCTCCCCGTGAAGCCTCAGCCTTAACGGAGAAAGACCTAAACTCCAAAGATACTCCTCCCCTTCTTCCACTTGACGTAGCTTTTCTTCTTCCAAAACGGTCCCGTAAGGAATGCGAGACGCTAAACATGCCTGGGAAGGTTTATTGGCCGTGGGAAGGGAAAGGCAACGGGATATTTCTCTAATGTCCTCCTTGTCCAATCCAGCTTCCTGCAGGGGGCTTCTCACCTTCATCTCCCGCCCCGCTCTCATCCCCGGGCGGTAGTCAACCAGGTCTTCATGATTAGAACCATCCAGGACCCAGCGATACCCTTGTTGTTTAGCTAATGCCCCCAGCCTACCAAAAAGCTCTTTCTTGCAATAATAACAACGTTCCGGGGGGTTAT
>CAZXDQ010000013.1:0-14007 GCA_964639405.1 uncultured Syntrophomonadaceae bacterium
GGTAAAGGCCTTCGAGATTGGCGGGAATTAAAAATCGGCGACTTCATTGTTCATGAACAGCACGGGGTAGGCGAGTACTTAGGGGTCCAGACCCTGGAGGTGGATGGTGCCCATAAAGACTACTTGCACCTTAGATACGCTGGAGGCGACAAACTTTATTTGCCCACCGAACAGATTCACCTTATCCAAAAATACGTAGGGGCGGAGGGCAAAAAGCCTCGCCTCCACCGTATGGGCAGCGGCGAATGGAACAAGATCAAAAAAAAGGTAAAAAAGTCGGTAGAAGAGCTGGCCCGGGAACTCCTTTCCATCTATACTGCCAGAAAAAGTATAGATGGCCATGCTTTTTCTCCCGATCATCCCTGGCAACAAGAGTTTGAGGCCCAATTCCCCTACGAAGAGACTTCCGATCAGAAGAAAGCCATAGAGGAGGTAAAGAAGGACATGGAAAGAAGCCATCCCATGGATCGGCTAATATGCGGTGACGTGGGTTATGGTAAAACCGAAGTGGCTCTTCGAGCAGCCTTTAAAGCGATAATGGATGGAAAGCAGGTGGCAGTGTTGGTGCCCACTACTGTTTTAGCTCACCAGCACTATAACACCTTTAAGGAAAGATTTCAGCAGTTTCCAGTAAGGGTGGAATTACTGAGTCGCTTTTTGAGCAGGAGCCGGCAAAAAGAAGTGATTAGAGGAATCCGGCAGGGAACAGTAGACTTGGTTATTGGAACCCACCGTCTACTTTCCAAAGATATTAGCTTTTCCGATTTGGGTTTAGTGGTAATAGATGAGGAGCACCGCTTTGGCGTTCGGCATAAAGAAAGGTTAAAACGGTTGAGACTGGATACCGATGTGTTAACCATGACCGCTACTCCCATTCCCAGAACTTTGCACATGTCTCTGGCTGGCTCCCGGGACTTGAGTTTAATTGAAACTCCTCCGGAAAACCGGTACCCGGTACAAACTTATCTCATGGAATATCACGACGAACTGCTCAGGGAAAGTATTAGCAGGGAGATCAGCCGGGGCGGGCAGGTATATTTCGTGTACAACCGGGTGGAGGACATAGAAAAATGGGTAATGAAAGTAAAGGATCTGGTTCCTCGAGCCCGAGTGGCGTTAGCCCATGGGCAGATGTCGGAGGCTCAGCTGGAAAGAATAATGACTGAATTTTTAGAAGGCCACTATGACGTATTGGTCAGTACTACTATCATAGAAGCGGGATTGGATATCTCTAACGTGAACACCATTCTTATTTACCATGCAGATCGCTTTGGCTTAGCCCAGCTTTACCAGCTGCGGGGCAGGGTGGGACGCACTGACAGGGTGGCATATGCCTATTTGACGTATCATCCGGAGAAGACCCTGAATGAGGAAGCTGAGAAGAGGTTGCAGGCGGTTAAGGAGTTGGCGGAATTGGGCTCGGGCTATAAAATTGCCCTCCGGGACCTAGAAATCCGTGGCGCCGGGAATTTGCTGGGACCAGAACAGCATGGGTTTATGTTATCGGTAGGCTTTGATCTTTACTGCCAGTTGTTAGAGGAAGCAGTGCAGGAGGTTAAAGGCGAGGAACAACCCAAGCAACCTGCTCAACCACGGATAGAGTTAAATGTAAGTGCTTTTATACCCTCTTCCTATATTCCCGATGCTGATCAGAAAGTGCAGATTTACCAGCGCATCAATCGGTCAGAGGAGTTAGCAGATCTAACTGAAATGAAAGAAGAAATGCAGGACCGTTTTGGGACGGTTCCCCTGGAAGTGAACAACCTCCTGGGAGTAGCCCGCCTTAGAATTCTGGCTAGGCAGCTGGGGGTGGAAAGTATTCAACAGGAACACCGCCAATTGACTTTAACTTTTTCTTCCCGAGAAAAGCACCGGGAAGAAGAATTGCTATCTTTATGGAAACAGGTGCCAGGCAAAGTGGTATCATCCCGGAGTGGGCAAATTTATGTGAGCTACCGCTTGCTACAAGGGGAATTCCCCCTGGAAGAAATAGAAGGGCTGTTTTACCAAATATTAGAGCTGGTGGGGCAGGATGTATCTTGAGAATGAAATGCTTCCCGGGATTAAGAACCCCCATCTTCTATTGTGGATCTTCAATTATTGAGATAGCTTAGGGAGGTTGCTGCCATGGGTGTCGACTCTCAGTTTCAGATATCAAGCAGTTGGCAGGGATTAGTGGTTAAATACCTGTTGGCAAAAGAGGAAACATTAAGGCATTGGTCGGAGCAGAAGGTGGAAGTTATTTCTGCTGAGCATCCGGAAGCTCTTAACGGGAAGCAGAGGAAAGGTGTCTTGATTACAGGGTTAAGCAACCGGCGAAAAGCAACCCACTTAAAAAGGTGGGGACAGTTGTTCTACCCGCAAGGGTTTAAGATAGCGGTTAGAACCGGTAAATATCCCAGGAAAATTAAAAAACTACCCCTGGAGCATTTGGATGCCATCCAGGATTATAGGGGGGAAGTAAGGGTATATTTTCCCCCTACACCTTACCGCACCCTGCCAGAGATGGAAGAGATGATGGACCAGTTAAGGGATGATAAAGGGTGTCCTTGGGATCGACGGCAAAATCACCAAACTTTGAAGCCCTACCTTATTGAAGAAGCTTATGAGGTCATTGACGCCATAGAGCGGGGGGACGAAAGGGCCCTAAGAGAGGAACTGGGAGATCTTTTATTGCAAGTAGTTTTTCACGCCCAAATCGCCAAAGAGAAGGGTAAATTCCATCTTTCGGATATCATCGAAGGGATCATCACTAAAATAATTAGGAGGCATCCCCATGTATTTGGTGAAATTTCCAATTCCATTCAGGAAAAAGAAGTTTTAATTAACTGGGAACAGATCAAAAAGAGGGAAGGAGAAAAGAAAGACCTCATCTCCAAATGTCATGTATACCCCAAAGAGACCCACTTTCCTTCCTTGCTTAAAGCTTGGAAAGTACAGCAAAGAGCTTCCAAGCTGGGTTTCGACTGGGAGGAAACAGCTGGCGCCTTGGACAAGTTAAAGGAAGAAATTAAGGAACTGGAAAAAGCTTATGGGGAAGGTAAAGCCGAAGATAAAGAGGGCGAAATGGGAGATGTGCTCTTTTCCCTAGTTAATTGCGCCCGTTTTATGCAAGTAAATCCGGAAAAAGCCCTAAAAAAAACAGTGGATAAATTTGAAAACCGGTTTGCTTATATAGAAGAACAAGTCCAGGCTTCCGGAAAAAATTTTGCTGATTACAGTTTGGACCATTTGGAAAATTGGTGGCAGGAAGCAAAAAGGAAGCCTGGGAAAGAGGAAGACAAATTGGAATAAATAAACGAAAAAATTTTCTTTTCAAGGAGGAACTGGAGAAAAAGCGGCGAAATTAAAATGTACGGGAAGAGAGGTGGGCTTTTTGCGAAAAAAATCTTCCTCTAAGGTTACTCCGCTAAGACAAACCAGAAAAAAAGGGTGGAACCCCAAAAAGTTATTCTTCAGCATCGGGGTAGTGGTATTTGTTTTTTTCCTCCTGCTCTTTGGATTGTACAGTTACCAACTTCAAAACTTGGCCCAGGAAAAGGAAGAAAACCAGGAAAAACTGGAAGAACATCGAGGAGAAAAGGAAGAACTGCAGGAACAGGTGGAGTTGTGGAAGGATGAAGATTTTTTAAAACTGAAAGCCAGGGAAAAACTTGGGCTAATTAAGCCAGAAGAAACGGTTATTATCCTGGAGGATTGACCTTTCTCCCGGCATTAGTTATAATAAATTTAATGTTTATCTGCAAGGAGGAATATTTTTAGTATGTCGTTACAAGTAGGTAGCATAGTGGAAGGAGTGGTAACCGGTATTACCAATTTTGGAGCCTTTGTTCTTCTTCCTAACGGAGAAACCGGCCTGGTTCACATCTCCGAGGTGGCCGACACTTACGTAAAGGACGTTAATGAGTATTTAAAAAAAGACGACCAGGTAAAGGTGAAAATTTTAAACATCGAAGCAGACGGAAAAGTCGGTCTCTCGATTAAAAAGGCTCAAAAGAATGAACAGCAGCGTCGTCGTAGAGAAAAACCCAGTATGTCCTTTGAAGACAAGATCAACCGCTTCATGAAAGAGAGCGATGAAAAACAGCAGGACATAAAGAAGCACACCGAATCCAAGAGGGGAGGCCGCTCGGCTGATCGCCAGGCTTTCTAAATAATCCTTATGGATATGCAATTATCAATATTTCTTATCCAGCATGAAGGTATCTGTGGATTTACAGATGCCTCTTTTTATTTTTGGGGGTAAAAAATGGGAAACAAGGCTGCAGTAATTGATGTAGGCACTAATTCAGTGCGGCTGTTGATTGCCCGGGTAAATGAACGGGAAGTCAGAAATGAAGAACATTTTATTGAAACTACCCGGCTGGGGGAAGGGTGGAAAGAGGACAAACAAAGATTAAAACCGGAAGCTGTAGAGCGCACCTACCGGGCGGTGGAAAAGTTTTGTCTGCGGTGCAGGGAAAAAGAAGTGGAAAAGATAAAGATCTTAGGCACCAGTGCCTTAAGGGAAGCAGAAAACCGACAAGAACTGCAAAACAGGATTAGAGATGGACTTCACCTGGACTTACAGATTTTATCGGAAGAAGAAGAAGCTCTTTACAGTTACCGAGGAGCGGTGCATTCCCTCCCCTTGCCTCCAGGGAGGAATTTGCTTATAGATGTGGGAGGCGGCAGCACCGAAGGGATTTGGAGGGAAGAAGGCCATTTAAAGTGCCGGAGTTTTCCTTTAGGAGCAGTAAGGTTAAAAGAAAAGTTCGCTTCCCAAGATCCTCCAGCTTCTTCGGAAGTTAAAAGGATGGAGGAGTACCTGGAAACTACCCTTGCTCCCTTTAGAGATTACTGGCAGGGTTCTTGGGTAATTGCTACGGGGGGAACTGTAACCGCCTTAGCTTCCATTAAAAACCGGATCACCTGCTACCGGCCGGAGCTCATTCACGGGGAAAGGCTGAGGGCAGATGAAATAGAGCAGTTGTTGCAGCGCTTTCTGTCCCTTTCCCTGGAAGACAGAAAGCGCATGGTAGGCCTCCCTCCCCAGCGAGCGGACATAATGGTGGAAGGCACTCTAATAGTTAAAGCTTGCCTCAAAATGGCGGAGGCTGAGGAAGTGTTGATTTCGGAAGCTGATCTGCTGGCAGGTGCTCTAACCGATAATCAACGCATAGTTATTTAAAACCTGATTGTGGTATACTAAAAAGGGAATCGCAGCTAATTTTTAGCGATTAGTTATAACTAAGGCCGTTAAAAAGCGAAGATGAGAAGATGATCAGGGTGCTAATGGCGGAGTGACCCGGAATTATAGCCTGCCGCGACCTGATAGAAAATTGATAGACGGATTAGTTACCACGATTAATGATCTAGTAAGGGACAGGATTACCGGAGTGAGGTTGGATGAAAGATAATCAGTGGGAAGAAAAATTTAAAAGAACAGTGGAATTAAACGGATTGCTGCATCCCCGGGATAGAATCGTAGTGGGAGTTTCGGGGGGACCTGATTCCATGGGATTGCTATCTATGCTTTGTTTTTGGCGGGAAGAATGGAAACTGCAGTTAATTGTAGCTCACCTAAACCACGGAATGCGGGAAGAAGCAGAAAGGGATTTTGCCCTGGTGCGGGATCTGTGCAGCCAATGGAAGCTCACCTTTATGGGAGGAAGAGTCCAGGTAGAATCCAGGCAAGCAGCCGGAAGTATTTCTAAACAGGAAGAGGCCAGAAAAGTGCGTTACTGGTTTTATGAAAGGGTTGCCAATAAATTTCAAGCCTCCAAAGTAGCCCTGGCCCATCATCGAGATGACCAGGTGGAAACAGTGATGCTAAATTTTCTCCACGGCAGCGGGTTGGATGGGTTATCGGGAATGCAGATGAAGCGCTCTTGGAAGGGGAAGGCAATTATCAGGCCCCTTCTGAATTTTTCTCATCGGGAGATGGTGGAATATTGTCATAAACAGGGAGTGCCTTATGTTCTGGATGAGACCAATGTAAAGAACATCTATAGAAGAAATCTGGTGCGGCAGGAACTTCTACCGTATTTAAAGCAGCAATTTAATCCCCGGATAAAGGAATCGATTCACCGTATGTCGGGAATAATTGCTGATGACCGGGATTACTTAGAGAAGATTGCAGCCCGATATTTTAACCAGATAACCCGCTTCCACCGAGGGCAGGCAATTATTGACCTGGAGTATTTTAAGGAACTGCACATTGCTGTGCAGAGGCGGTTATTGAGAAAGGCCTACCGTTTAACGGTTCACTCTGGAGCCCACCTGGACTCCTTTCACGTGGACAGGTTGGTACAGCTGGGAACAAAAGGGGCAACTGGAAAACAGCAATCCCTTCCTGGCAAAGGATACGCCTATAAAACCAGCAAGGCCCTCTGCATGGCCCCGCTGAAGAAAAAAACACCCTTCCAGGAGGTTTCTTTAAAGATTCCCGGTATTACCTACCTTTACCCTACCAATATGGCAGTAGAAGCAAAGGTAAGAAGGAAAGAAGAGCTTACCTGGCCCCCTTCCGCCCAGCAGGTTTATTTGGATTACGACAAATTAAAAGAACCCCTCTATTTTAGAACTCGTCTGCCGGGAGACAGGTTTATCCCCCTGGGGATGGCTTCAAGCAAAAAGTTAAAGGAGTTTTTTATTGATCAGAAAGTTCCAATGCCGGAAAGGGACTTTTGCCCCTTGTTGATCTCCAGCCAGGAGATTGCCTGGGTAGCAGGTTACCGCATTGCAGAGCCTTACAAAGTAGAAGAAGATACCCGCAGAGTTTTAGTGCTGAAGCTGTATAAAAACCGAAGGGAGGGAACATGGAATGAGTGAAAATATGCAGAAATTTATTTCCCAGCAGGAAATTGCCAAAAAAGTCCAGGAGATTGCCCGGGAGATATCTTCAGATTATCGAGGGGAGACTCCAGTTTTGGTGGGGGTGCTTAAAGGGGCAGTGGTTTTTATGTCGGATCTTATCCGTCAATTGACTATTTCTGTCGAAATAGACTTTATGGCAGTGTCCAGTTATGGGGCTTCCACCAAAACTTCTGGCATTGTGCGGATTCTTAAGGACCTGGATCAGAGCATAGAAGGCCGGGATGTCCTTATTATAGAAGACATAGTGGACACCGGGTTAACCCTGGATTATTTGCGGGAAGTGTTGGAACAACGGAGGCCCCGCTCTCTAAAGCTGGCGGCATTGCTGGACAAGCCGGAACGCAGGGAAGTAGAAATAGAAGCCAACTATTTGGGTTTTGTCATTCCCGATGAATTTGTGGTGGGCTATGGATTGGATTATCGAGAGCTGTATAGAAATTTTGCCGATATTTATAAACTAACATAATATACATACTTCCCAGTGAATGGAAGCCTGGGTTTATCTTGTAGTCCATTTTTTGTCCCGGATTATTTAATTTGCACCTGTATAAGAGTATGTGATAGAATTAAACGAGTGCAAGAAATCCGGAGAGGAGGAGTATGTTTGACCCCCTTTTTGCGTCAGGTAACTTTTTACCTCCTGATTGCTTTAGCAGTTATTGTGCTGCTTACCTATATTCAAGACCCCGAGGAAGTTGACGAAGTAACTACTACCGAGTTTTTTAGCCTGTTAGAGGGCGGAGAAATAGTGGAGATTCAGCAGGAGGGACAGCAGATCGAGGCTACCCTGCAGGATGAAAGCATAATATCCACAGAGGTTAGCCCTAATGTGGATGTGCAGGCTCGAGCGGAGGAACATGAGGTGGAGTACAATTTCTCGGAAGAGGAAGGTCCCCCCTGGTGGACTACTATGCTCACTTATATGCTCCCCTTTGCCCTTCTTATAGGACTCTTTATATTCTTCATGCAGCAAACCCAGGGCGGGGGCAGTAAGGTAATGAATTTTGGTAAGAGCAAAGCCCGGCTTTACGAGCCAGAACATAAAAACGTGACCTTTAAAGAAGTGGCCGGGGCAGACGAAGAAAAGGTAGAACTGGAAGAAGTTGTAGATTTTTTGAAGGACCCCAAAAAGTTCATCGAACTGGGAGCCCGCATTCCCAAGGGGGTTCTGCTGGTAGGTCCCCCCGGCACCGGTAAAACTTTGCTGGGCAGGGCGGTAGCCGGAGAAGCGGGAGTCCCCTTTTTTAGCATAAGCGGTTCTGACTTTGTGGAATTGTTCGTAGGGGTGGGAGCCTCCCGGGTCCGCGATCTTTTTGAGAATGCCAAAAAAAATTCTCCCTGTATAGTTTTTGTTGATGAAATTGATGCAGTTGGCCGCCAGCGGGGTGCTGGCTTGGGTGGAGGCCACGATGAGAGGGAGCAGACTCTAAATCAGCTGTTGGTGGAAATGGATGGCTTTGACATAAACGAAGGAATAATAGTTATTGCCGCTACTAACCGCCCTGATATTCTAGATCCTGCACTCCTCCGTCCAGGGAGGTTCGATCGCCAGATCACCATTAACTACCCTGATATCAAGGGAAGGGAAGAAATTTTGCGGGTCCATGTTCGCAACAAGCCTCTCTCGGAGGAGGTAGATCTAAAAGTGGTGGCCCGGCGTACTCCCGGCTTTACCGGGGCCGACTTGGAGAACGTGGTAAATGAAGCGGCCCTGTTTTCAGCCCGAAGAAACTCCAAAGTAATTGAGATGATTGACATGGAACGGGCCATAGACCGGGTTATTGCCGGAACCGAAAAGAAAAGCCGGGTGATAAGTGATTTTGAGAAAAAACTGGTGGCTTATCACGAATCAGGACACGCGTTAGTAGGGCATTTGCTGCCTAACACTGATCCGGTCCATAAAGTCTCCATTATTCCCCGGGGTCGAGCAGGGGGATACACCTTAATGCTGCCGGAAGAGGATCGTTATTACATGACCCGTTCGGAGCTCTTGGAAAGGGTTTCTGCTCTGCTGGCGGGGAGAGTAGCGGAGCAGGCTGTTTTAGGAGAGATTAGCACCGGAGCTCAGAATGACTTGGAAAGGTCTACTTCTATAATAAGGCAAATGATCATGGAATACGGCATGAGCGAAGAATTGGGTCCCATTACCCTGGGCAAAAAGCAGGATCAGGTCTTTTTAGGTCGAGACCTGGCTCGGGATAGGGATTTTAGTGAAGAGATTGCCAAATCCATTGATAAAGAGATCCGTAAGCTGGTGGACAAGTGCTATTCTAGTGCCCAGGAGCTTATTGAGGAGCATCGAGAAGAGCTGGAAAAGATTGCTCAGGCATTGTTGGAAAAGGAAACCCTAGATGCCGAAGAAGTAGCTTCTCTTATAGAAGGAAAGAGCGTAGAAGAGATAGTCAACCCCCCAGAGGATCAAGAAGAAGATGGCGACGGGGAAAAAACCCCGGAAACCCCTTTGGATGCTGACCCACTCGAGGAAGAAAACAACTTGGAAGAACTTCCGGATGACCGCAAACCAAGTGCCTCCGGAAATTATAAATTTTCCTGGAAGGGAAACCAAGAACAGGAAGAACCCCATCCAGAATCGAGGAGTAATGGCAAAGATTCTCTTTCCGGAGACCCCCTTGATGAACGGGAAGACTTCTCGGATTACTCCGAAGGTTACACCCACCGGGAAATGTCAAAGGAAGAGTAAGTTGTTCCCCACACAATTCAGAATTTAATTACTTCCTTTAGCTAACAGGAGAATCGAGGGTTACTGTTTAAGATATTACAGGGCATGTTAAATAATTAACTTGATAATAACGTGATTGCAATAAAGGAGTAGCCCAATATGAATGGATGCTTGGTGGATGTTCCCGGGATCAAAGTAGGCACCGCCACGGATGAACAATCCCTAACTGGCTGCACAGTAGTGTTGACGGAAGAGGGGGCGGTGGCAGGGGCGGAAGTTAGAGGCGCCGCTCCGGGAACCAGGGAAACCGATTTACTTCAACCGGTCCGTTTAGTGGAGAAAATTCAGGGATTGCTTTTAAGTGGAGGCAGTGCCTTTGGTTTGGATGCCGCTGCAGGTGTTATGGACTATTTGGAAGAACAGGGTCGAGGTGTCCAAGTGGGGCCTTTTACGGTTCCAATAATACCAGCAGCGGTTATTTTTGACCTTTTTTTGGGAGAAGGAAAGGAACGTCCCGATCGGGCAATGGGTTATCTAGCAGCTCAGCAGGCGGTAGAGATGGAAGCACCACAAGGCTCAGTAGGTGCAGGCACCGGTGCCACGGTTGGGAAAATATGGGGTATGGATTGGGCTGTTAAATCAGGGCAGGGCACTGCTGCAAGACGCTCGGGGAAAGTGATAGTGGGAGCCCTGGTGGTAGTTAATGCTTTTGGAGATGTTTTCAGCAGCAAAGGCGAACAATTAGGGGGACCTTTTGATAAAAAGAGTGGACAGTTTTTCCATACTGCCAAGCTATTAACAGGAGGTGATAAACCAGAGGAAAATTCTTTTAATACTACTTTAGGAGTAGTGGCTACCAATGCTTCCCTGAACAAAGAAGGCGTGAACAAAATGGCCCAAATGGCCCACGATGGATTAGCTCGAGCGATTTGGCCTGTACACACTCTTTGGGATGGGGACACGGTGTTTGCTCTGTCTTTGGGAAATGAGGAAGGGGATTGGAATTTAACAGGTGTAATGGCAGCTGAAGTAATTGCCGAAGCAGTGGAAAACGCATTGAAAAGGGCAGCCTCCCGGGGAGGGGTGGTATCCTACCAGGACATCGTTGGTGGCAGGGTGAAATAAGGGTGCTTATTAAAATTGGATTTTTTGGTTAATGTTTATTTTTCAAGGATAAACAGCCAAACAAAAAAAAGGAGGTAATTGTAAATGGCATTGGATCCCACCCAACACAAAGATTGGGAAATTGCGGAAGAATCCGAATCAAGGATGAAAACAGTGTATCAACAGGCTGAGGAGATGGGGTTGGATGATAAAGAACTTCTCCCCCACGGACATTACATTGCCAAGGTCGACTACAAGAAAGTTTTGGATCGATTGAAAGATAAGCCTGACGGCAAGTATATCGATGTTACCGCCATCAACCCTACTCCTTTAGGGGAAGGCAAAACCACGACCACCATAGGGCTAACCCAGGGGTTGGGTAAGATTGGAAAGAAATCTATGGCTACTATTCGTCAACCTTCGGGCGGCCCTACTTTTAACATTAAAGGTTCAGCTGCAGGAGGGGGCTTAGCCCAGTGTATTCCTTTGACTCCCTTTTCTTTGGGCTTAACTGGGGACATCGATGCTATCATGAACTCCCACAACCTGGCCATGGTGGCAGTGACTTCTCGACTACAGCATGAGTTTAATTACAGCGACCAGTTTTTGGCAAAACGAAACCTGAAGCGGTTGAATATCGATCCCCGAAACATACAAATTAACTGGATAATTGATTTCTGCGCCCAAGCTCTCCGCAACATTATTATTGGCATGGGTGGCAAGAACGACGGATTTATGATGCAGTCCGGCTTCAACATTGCTGTTTCTTCCGAAATTATGGCTATCCTTTCGGTAGCCAAAGACCTGGAAGACATGAGAGAACGAATGGGCAAAATAGTGGTGGCCTACGATAAGCAGGGCAATGAAGTAACTACTAAAGATTTAGAAGTAGACGGAGCCATGACTGCCTGGATGGTAGATGCCCTTAACCCCAACCTGATGCAGACTTTGGAAGGTCAGCCGGTGTTGGTCCATGCCGGTCCCTTTGCCAATATAGCTATCGGGCAGTCTTCTATCGTGGCAGACCGGGTAGGGCTGAAGCTTGCTGACTATGTGATCACCGAATCCGGTTTTGGCGCCGACATTGGATTTGAAAAGTTCTGGAATATTAAGTGCCGCATGTCCGGGTTAAAGCCCCATGCAGCGGTACTGGTAACTACTATCCGGGGCATGAAGTGCCACGGCGGCGCGCCAGTTCCCAAGCCTGGCCAGCCTATCCCCGAGGAATACAATAAAGAGAATTTGGAATGGGTAGAAAAAGGCTGTGAAAACCTCATCCAGCATATCAACACCGTGAAGAAGTCCGGTATTAATCCCGTGGTTTGCATCAACCACTTCTATACCGATACTGAAAACGAAATTGATGTGATTCGACGCAAAGCTGAAGAAGCAGGCGCCTGGGTAGCTGTATCCAAGCATTGGCTGTACGGCGGCGACGGCGCTACCGAGCTGGCGGAAAAAGTGGTAGAAGCAGCGGACACCCCCAGCGAATTCCAGTTCCTCTACGATCTGGAAACTCCCCTCCGAGAAAGGATAGACAAGATCGTGAAGGAAGTCTACGGAGGAGACGGCGTGGAATACTCGGCGGAAGCCCTGGAGAAAGCCAAGAAAATGGAAGGCGATCCCGAAATGATGAAGGAACTGGGAACTTGCATGGCCAAGACCCATTTGAGCTTGTCCGACGATCCCAATATCAAAGGTGCTCCTAAAGGGTGGAAGCTTTTCGTCCGGGACATCCTCACTTACAAGGGAGCCGGTTTTGTTGTGCCCCAGGCTGGCACCATTCCCTTTATGCCGGGAACTTCTTCCGATCCGGCCTACCGCCGTATCGACGTGGATGTGGAAACCGGCAAAGTGCAGGGGCTGTTCTAAAAAACTCCAGACTACCCTGGGGTAGTTTCTGGTTATAGTTTGCATTTAAAGAGGGTACGGCTTCCTTGTTTGGGGGAAGCGCACCCTCTTTTTTTATTTTAATGGAGGGTAATTTTTGGACCCCAGGATTGGCGATTATAACCAGAGAGGGTAAGCGTAAAAACAAATACCCGTATCAATGAGCGTCTTGCTGTGAGATAATCCTGCTATCTCTTTTTTGAAAAATATCTTTGATTATCTCCGTCATTCAACAACGACATGCCCTTAATGGTAGCATCTTTTGACGGACTGAAACAGACCAACCTGCAGACTCGAGTGGAAGTTTTTATCGAGCAGGCGCGCGCAAGGCGCAACCTCTCTAAAAGCAGTACCAAAAAAGGGAGGCATGATTATAATAGAAAAACTGCCCCTTGTAATAATTTTAGGGTTAAATCTAGTGGCCTGGCTTTTGATGGGGTATGACAAGCGTCAGGCTGGAAGCCGGGGCTGGAGGGTATCGGAAAAAACCCTGCTGCTGGTGTCTTTAGTGGGAGGGGCGCCTGGTATTTATTTGGGGATGAAAATCTTTCGCCATAAGACCCGCCGCGCTCTTTTTACCGTGGGAGTTCCTTTTCTGATATTCTTTAATTTAGTGGTTCTTGGTTTGGTTATTAATATAATGTAGGAGATAGGCAACTTCCCACTCTTTTTAGGCTGTTGTGTCTGGCGCTCATTAATTTTTATGCTGAGTAGACACATTCAGCCTGCAAATAATGCTGAAAATAATGCCATTACTTTTCAAGTAGTTAAGTCGGCAAACCCGGCAAAGGTTGCTGTCGCATCTCCTGCTTCCCACGGGTAAAACCCGGTTAACAGAATCAGGCCAGGAAGCACAGCTAGCAATGCAGGCAAGTATAGTTCCCGTCTGGTAAACTCAAAGGCGTACACCCCCCAAAAGGGGAGCATAGCGGCAAATTGCCAGGAGAGGTACAGCAAAATAGCCGCCTCACCGGCCAGCAGTCCCCCGTAATCCCGGTACTTTTCCCGATAGATCCAGCACGCTATCAAAGGTAGCAGCCCGGCAATTATTTGAGGGACCGCCTGTTTGCCGGCTATAAGTAAAATCAGCACATAAGAAAGTAGAATAATTTTAAAGATGGCATTCATAACATCTTACTCGCAGTTGCTTTTGGTAAAAAACTAGTTAGTTTGATTCAATCATAAACTATTACAGGTGATAATTAAAGGATTATCTTGAAATTAAAGGTTGCCCTCGGTGCTTTGGTTGACAGGCACCCCAGTTTACAGGAATCCGTCCCTCTGTCAACCCAACCTCCGTCAACTTTCTTAGACGGATAGTTCGCCTTTACGCCAGGTGCCCAGCAGGAATAAGACTACAGCAAAGAGAAGTATAATCCCGGCTTCCAGGGTAACTTCACTCAGGGCAGCACCTCGGGTGACTTTATCCAGGCCTTCCATGACCCAGGTGGTAGGCAAGATGTAGCTGATCTGTT
>CAZXDQ010000014.1:0-13871 GCA_964639405.1 uncultured Syntrophomonadaceae bacterium
CCTTCTTCCCCCCGCATCATATCCACTGCTTCTTCATAGGGGTCTTCTTCCATTTCCTGTCCATCTACTTTCCAGATATGGTCTCCGCGCTGCAGTCCCACTTCTTCCGAGGGGGTATCAGGCAAAACCTCCACCACGGTGACCCGTCCTTCTACTTCCGTAACCCGGACCCCTATTCCGCCAAAGGTTCCCTCGGTTTCCAGCAGCAGTTCTTCCAAGGCCTCCTGATCCAAATAAGAGCTCTGGGGATCTTCCAGGCTATCCACCATTCCCTCCACGGCTCCCTCCAGGAGTTCTTCAGCCTCCACCGGATCCACATAATCTTCCTCTAAAATTTCCATCACTTCAAAAAGCAAACGGTATTCTTCCTGGTAGTTCGCTTCCCCCGCTGTATCTTCTTCAGTAACAGCGGGAGGAGCATCCTGCCGCGCAAAAGAGTAAGTTAAAAAATTAGTCACTAACAACAACAGAATTACCGCAGTCCAAATTAACAGTTTCCGCATCAGTCAGTCCCCCTGACGTAAATAAACTACCCCCGCCCCAGTAAAGATACTATCCTCTACGAGGGTAATAAATTATTATAAAAAATAGCCCCAACCTATCACAAGGAGCTCTCTTTTGCCGTATAACTCCTGCCAGAAAGCTAGCTGGCATCCCCTTTATAAAAAAGGAACGGACCCTCTCCTTATATTATAAACCTAGCAGGGCCCGTTTACTACCACTAATTTTATTTTTAGCCATCTTTAAGCTCAGTTTCTCCGCAGTTATTCCAGGTAATCAAAGGGATCCTGCCGGTAATCATGGGGCTGGTAGTCCCGCACCGGAGGGCGTTCTTTGTCATGGACCTCAAAGTGCAGGTGAATGCCAGTGCTGGCCCCGGTAGTACCTGCTGTTCCAATCTCATCTCCCCGGGAGACACTCTCCCCTTCCGAAACATGCATGGAACTCAAATGAGCATACAGGGTGGCCACCCCACCCCCATGGGTGATCATAACATAATTGCCGTACCCTCCGCAGTAGGCAGCAATGCTTACGGTCCCGCTTTCAGCAGCCAGAATAGGAACTTGTCTGCCTCCCGTGCCTATATCGATTCCGCCATGCCATCTTTGTCCCCCGAATATGGGATGGGTGCGGTAACCAAAGCCCGAAGTAATGTTCTGTCCTGGTGCTACTCCTACCACCGGCCAGAGCAGTTCTCCCCCGTCGTAATCGCCGCCTTCTTCAGCAATCAGGCGGTTTATTTTCTGCTCCAACTCCTGGGCCTGCTCTTCCATCTCCTGGATAGCTGCTTCTTTATCTTGGATGGCTTGTTCCAGTTCCCGAGCCTGGTCTTCCCGAGACGCCAGTTGGCGGTCCAGTTCCTCTTCCTGGCTAGCTGCTTCTCGGCGCAGCCCCTGCAGCTCCATCTTTTCTGCTTCCAGCTCTTCCTTTACCAACACAATGCGATCCCTGTTTTCTTCAATTTCCTCCATTAGTTCCCGATCATGCTGGGCTATGACCTGGAGATCGTAAAAGCGGGTGAGAAATTCCCCAAAGGAAGTAGAAGTAAAAAGGACTTCCAGGTAGGTAGCGCTGCCTCTCTCCTGCATAGCTCGCAGTCTATCTCCCAGCAATTCTTCTTGTTCTTGCAGGTTGGCTTCGGCCTCTGCTAACTCTTCTTCTTTTTCTGCAATATTTGCTTCTTTTGCTTCAATTTCCTGGTTTAGCTCCTCAATTTCGGCCTTGATCTGGTTAATTTCTTCGTCTAGTTCCTCTATTTCCTCCTTTATCTTCTCCTCCTCGGTGCGATATTCTTCCAGTTCTTCTTCTTCCTGTTCCATGCTCTCTTCTAAAGATTCCTGCCTCTCCTGGAGCTCATCCAGATCATCCCCGGCTTCTACCGGCGCAGCAGGCAAGAGCAGCCCCAGTATCAAAAAGACCACTAACAGACACCACCATGGCCTGGCCTCCTGGCAGTAAGAATTGCTGGCTTTTCCCAAACTCTCACCCTCCTATAAGGAACGTTGTGTTCTGGGTTGATGGTATCTTTGGTGGGAACTGTTTATACTCTCAAATATCTACCTATGGAAATGACACTGCCCAAAACCCCTAAAACCATCCCCAGGGGGACGACTAAAACTGCTACTTGGTGCAGAGCTTCCAGGGGAGGAACCATGGAAGGCAGAAACAGAAGATTGGCTTCCACCCAGTCCTGAGCGTAATGGTATCCAAAATGAACCGCCAAAATGGGTATGATGGTTCCTAAAACCCCCAGGTTGATTCCTTCCAGCAAAAATGGCCAACGGATGAACCAGTTAGTAGCTCCTACGTACTTCATGATCATGATTTCCCGCTTGCGCAGCATAACCGTCAAACGGATAGTGTGGGAAATGAGGAAGGTGGCAGTAATCGCCAGAGCTCCCATTAAGCCCACCATGGTCCATTGAAGGACCCGGGTAAAGGCAAAAAGGTTTTCCACCACATCTTCGCCGTAAAAAACTTCCGCAGCTCCCGGATAACCCTCCAGTTCTTCCGCCACCCGAGGCACTTCTTCAGGAATCTCGGTCCTCACTTCAAAGGAATCTCGCAGGGGGTTATCCTCTGGATTATCATACCCCTCTAAAAGATCGGCCTGATCCCCCAGCTGCCCTTCTAACCTGTCCAGGGCTTCTTCTTTGGGAATAAACTCCACTTCCTCTATTGACTGGTGGGCATGGAGTTTTTCCCGCAAGGAATCTAATTCCGAGGAAGAAGCTTCTTCCTCTACGTGAACCACTATCTCTACATCATCCTTTATGGTTTCAGTCCAATGCTGCACATTAACATTTAACAGCACAAATACACTCAACAAAAAGAGGGTTACCGCTACTACCCCGATAGACGCCAAACTCATCCAACCGTTGCGAAAAAGCCCCTTCCACGACTCCGCCATGAAAAACAGCATATTCTTAAAGAGCACGGACGTATGCCCCCTTGGACTCGTCCCCAACTAGCTCACCGTTTTCCAGATAGATCACCCTCTGTTGAAAGTAATCCACTACCTGCTTGTCGTGGGTGGCTACCAGCACTGTAGTCCCTTTGCGATTAACGTCCCGCAACAGATTGATTATTTCGATAGAGGTATCGGGGTCAAGATTGCCTGTGGGTTCATCCGCCAATATCATGGAAGGGCGATTGGAAACCGCCCGGGCGATACCCACCCTCTGCTGTTCTCCTCCGGAAAGCTCCCTGACCTTAGATTTGGCTCTGTCTTGTAGTCCTACCATTTTGAGAATATAGGGTATTCCCTTTTTGATTTCTTTTATAGAAGCTCCACCGGCCCTCATGGCAAATTCAATATTATTATAGACAGTGCGGTCATCTAAGAGGCGAAAATCCTGAAAAACTACTCCCAGGTTCCGCCTGAGCACCGAAACCTGCCTGTCCCGGAGGGAAGCTACATCCTTGCCGAAGACCTTAAGGGTGCCGGAAGTAGGCACTAGCTCCCGCATTAGAAGCTTAAAAACAGTAGATTTTCCGGCTCCGCTGGGCCCCACCAGGAAAACAAATTCGCCTCTATTTACATAAAAGTTTATATCCCGCAAAGCTGCCTGTCCGTCGGTGTATTCTTTGTTGAGATCCATCGCTTCAATCATGTTCAGCCACCTTCTCTCAGAAGAATAATTTTTTTTCAGTTAAAGTTGGGCCACACTAATCTTTAAATTCTTTCGACAACGATGTCCTGGGATCCTGCTTTCACTGTTTAATATTTTAATTATTTGTAAAAATTTTTATTTGTCTTTAATCCAGGGCATCATCTCCCTTAGCTGAGCCCCCACTTTCTCAATAAGGTGTTCCTTTTCTTTTCGCCGCAGGGACTCAAATACCGGCCTTCCAGCTTTATTTTCCAAAATCCATTCCTTGGCAAAAGCCCCTTCCTGGACTTCCTGCAGAATTTGTCGCATTTCCTGGCGAACCTCCGGGCTTATCACCCGGGGGCCCCGAGTCATGTCCCCGTACTCGGCTGTATCGCTGATGGAGTATCGCATATTGGCAAGGCCGTTTTCGTAAATTAGGTCCACAATGAGCTTCAACTCATGCAGGCATTCAAAATAGGCTATTTCGGGCTGGTAGCCGGCTTCCACCAGGGTATCAAAAGAAGCCTTAATCAGTTCAGTAGTGCCTCCGCAAAGCACAGCCTGCTCCCCAAAGAGATCGGTTTCCGTCTCTTCCTGAAAAGTAGTTTCCAATACCCCTGCTCGGGTACACCCCACACCTTTGGCATAAGCCAAAGCCAGAGAATAAGCCTGCCCTGAATAATCCTGATGCACTGCCAATAATGCCGGCACTCCTTTGTTTTCGATATGCATCCTTCGCAGGAGGTGCCCCGGGCTCTTGGGGGCTATCATAAACACGTCCACATGGCTAGGAGGAACAATCTGCTGATAAATGACATTGAATCCGTGGGAAAAAACTAGAGCTTCTCCCCCGGAAAGATGAGGACGAACCTGCTCTTCAAAAATTTCTGGCTGGAGGTTGTCCGGAAGCAAAAACACGATAACCTGAGCTTCTTTTGCCGCTTCGGGAACCGAAACTACCTTCAAACCATCGGCTTCTGCCTGCTGTCGACTGGAACTGCCCTCTTTCAAGGCCACCAACACATCCAGTCCGCTGTCCTTTAAATTCTGTGCCTGGGCATGACCCTGGCTGCCGTACCCTAAAACGGCTATAGTCTTCTCCTTTAGCAACTGCAGATTAGCATCTTCATCGTAATAAGCTTTTACCATAGTACTCTTCCGGGTTATTCCCGGAATTATTCACCTCCCGTTTTTTGGTATCTCCAGTGCAAATAATGTTCCTGGAACATGTCTATATTGCCATTCATAACGCTTTCAATGTTGCCTACTTCTACACCAGTGCGGTGGTCTTTAACTAGGGCAAAGGGGTGGAATGTGTAAGAGCGGATCTGATTACCCCAGGCGATTTCTTTCTGTTCTCCTCGAAGTTCATCTAGTTCTTGTTCCTTCTGGCGGCGGTAATAATCCGCCACCCGGGCTTCTATAATCTTCATGGCGTGAAGACGGTTGCTGTGTTGAGAGCGTTCACTCTGGCATTGAGCCACTATTCCAGTGGGCTCATGGGTCAGCCGAACAGCGGAGTCGGTGGTGTTAACATGCTGGCCCCCAGCTCCCTTGGCTCGGAAAGTATCCATTTTGACCTCATCAGGATTAAGGTAGAACTCTTCTTTCTGAACCTCTGGAATCACTTCCACCGAAGCAAAAGAAGTGTGGCGCCTACCACCCGCATCAAAGGGAGAAATACGTACCATACGGTGAACCCCTTTTTCCGATTGGAGCAGACCATAGGCATGTTGACCTTTTATCAACATAACAATATTTTTTACTCCGGCTTCTTCTCCCGGGAGGTAATCAAGGACTTCCACTTCCATATTTTGCTTTTCTGCCCAGCGCATGTACATGCGCATGAGCATCTCCACCCAATCCTGAGCATCTACTCCGCCGGCTCCCGGATGGATAGAGAGAATAGCGTTATTAGCATCGTACTTGCCGGAAAACATTATCTGCAGCTCAATGCGCTCCAGACGTTTATCCAGCTCTTGCAACTTCTGCTTCACTTCCGCCATGAAGTCCTCTTCTTCCCCTTCGCTCTCTTCCACCAGGTCGCACATAGCTTCCAGATCTTCCGCTCGGGATTTCAAGTCTTCGGCTTCAGTCACCTCTTCCCTAAGATGGCTTAGTTTTTGCAAAAAATCTGCCGCCTGGGAGCCGTTTTCCCACAGCTTGGGATCAGAAGCTTTCTTTTCCATTTTTTCCAATTGGACTTTTTTGTTATCCAGGTCAAAGAGAACCCCACACTTCAGCCAAGCGCTTTCGATATTCTGCCAGCTTGCTGCGATAATCCTTCAACATAGCTCCACCTCCAGGTTTATCCATAAAAAATTAACAGCTGATTCCTGCAACTGCAAACCTCCATTGTTCCGACCAGGAAGCACCCTAATCCCTGGCAAGGGCCATACTAATGCCTGGCATTAACTGTATAGAAATTGATCCTCCCCTGTCTATCTTCGGTTTTTCAGAAAAATCCGATCAAGCTCCGCAGCATTTCTTGTATTTTTTTCCACTACCACAGGTACAGGGCTGATTGCGGCCTACTTTATCCACTTTTACCGGTTCCTGCTTTGGTTTCTTTTCAGCCGCTGCCCTTTTACCCGAAGAAGAAGCAGAGGTGGCTTTACCGTCAGAAGAAGTGGTTCCGGAGGAAGCACTCACCCCGTAACCGGTGGTGCCTTCTGGTTTTAAGGCTGTAGGAGCGGATACCACTGATTTCCTCTCGGGCTCTGCAGCCACCCTGACCCGGTAAATATTCCGCACCACTTCTTGTTGAATGGATTGGATCATGGCCTCGAATATTTCGAAGGACTCCCGGCGGTATTCCACCAGGGGGTCCCGCTGTCCGTATGCCCGCAGGTTTATTTCCTGCCGCAGCTCCTGCATAGCGTCGATGTGCTCTACCCAGTGCTTGTCTACCGTACGGAGGAGAATTACCCTTTCCAGTTCCCTCATGATCTCCTGGCCTATCTCCTGCTCCCGTTCTTCGTAGAAAGCAAAAGCCTCCTGCAGCAGCAGTTCTTCCATGCCCTCCGGCTCGTATTCCAACAAATCCTCCACCTTCACCGCACCCGGACGGAGGAAAGTTCGTTCGCCGTAATCTAGGATCTTCTGCAGATCATCCTCTTCCCAGTAAGTGCGATCCCCTAAAAACCGGTTCAGGGTTCGCTGCACTTCCTCTTTCACCATGTCCTGGATAGCTTCCTTGAGGTCCTCGCCTTCCAGCACTCTTCGCCGCTGCTGGTAAATCACTTCCCGTTGTTTGTTAAGCACGTCGTCAAAACCCAAAAGGTGCTTCCTTATTTCAAAATTACGGGTTTCCACCTTGCGCTGGGCATTTTCAATAGCCCGACTAATCATGGGGTGATCAATGGATTGGTCTTCTTCCAGACCCAAACGATCCATTACAGATGAGATATTGCTGCCGCCAAACAGGCGCATTAGATCGTCTTCCAGGGATATATAGAACTGGGAGGAACCCGGATCCCCCTGACGGCCAGAACGACCTCGGAGCTGGTTATCAATGCGTCGGCTCTCATGGCGTTCCGTGCCTACCACATGGAGACCGCCCAATTCAATCACTTCCTGGTGTTCCCGGTCAGTCTGTTCTTTCATCTGATAGAATAGCTGCCGGTAGCGATCCTGGTGCTCAGCCAAATGCTCCTCAGTAACTTCCGGGTCAGAACTCTGCAGGTCCTCTATCAGTTTTTCCCGGGCCATGTGATCGGGGTTCCCTCCCAGAACGATATCCGTGCCCCGACCGGCCATGTTGGTAGAGATAGTCACTGCACCTTTTCTACCAGCCTGGGCGATAATTTGGGCCTCAAAAGCGTGGTTGACCGCATTGAGTACACTGTGAGGCACTCCCCGGCGTTTTAACATTTTGCTAAGCATTTCTGACTTTTCTACAGAAACAGTGCCTACCAGCAGAGGCTGCCCCTGACTGTGCCTTTCCTCTATGCCTTCTACCACCGCCTTGAATTTGGCCCGCTCCGTTTTATAGACACAATCGGGAAGATCTTCCCGAATCATGGGCTCGTTGGTGGGGACCACCACCACGTCCATACCATAAATATCCCGGAATTCGTCTTCTTCAGTGGCAGCGGTACCGGTCATCCCGGAAAGTTTGTTGTACATGCGGAAAAAGTTCTGAAAAGTAATGGTGGCTACCGTGCGGCTTTCCGCCTGCACTTCCACCCCTTCTTTGGCTTCAATCGCCTGGTGAAGGCCGTCGGAGTAACGCCGCCCCCACATGAGGCGCCCGGTAAATTCATCCACAATAACTACCCGTCCATCCTGAACTACGTAATCCACTTCTTTTTCAAACATGGAATAAGCTTTGAGGAGCTGGTGAATAGCGTGGAGGTGTTCCTGAGCTCCTTCCCGCTTCTTCCTGGAGAGGGAACTCACCTCTCCTTCTCCTGGCGTTTCAGGACCTGCTTCCTCTTCAGTTTCCTCCTCATCCCCTTCCTCCGGAAATGCCTCCTCGGGCTGTCCCTCTTGCTCTTCCAGGGGCTCTCCCTCAGGCTCTTCCCGTTGGAAGCCCAGGAAGCTCATCAGTTCCGGCTGACCTTTTGCCAGATCCTGGTAACCTTTTTGGGAAATGCTGACTGCTTTGGTAGCCTCATCTATACTAAAGTACAGTTCTTCGTCCAGCATAGGCAGCTGCTTCTCGTTCATTAGCCGGTGTTTAACCTTTTCTACCTCTTTCTCTACTCCGGGTTCTTTCAAAAAACGCAGCAACTTTTTGTTCTTGGGGGCACCCCTTCGGGCCATAAGCAGCAGTTCGCCGGCTTCTTCTTTTCTATTTTCCTCCCATAGCTCCTGGCCCTGGCTAATAAGCTGCTGCACCTGGCGGGATTGCTTACGGATCAAGTTCTCTACTGCCCTCTTCCACTGGGAATAATCCAGAGATGATTCCACCTTGCTGCTGATAATAAGGGGAGTCCGGGCTTCGTCCACCAGAATACTGTCCACTTCGTCAATTATGGCGTAATTTAGCTCCCGCTGAACCAGGTGTTCTTTATAAAGCACCATATTGTCCCGCAGGTAGTCAAAACCAAATTCGTTGTTGGTGCCGTAAACGATGTCCGCCTGGTAAGCCTGCCGGCGTTCTTCGGAGCTTAAGCCGTGAACAATGAGTCCCACTTCCAGCCCTAAAGTTTTAAATACCGGCCCCATCCATTGGCTGTCCCGGGAAGCCAGGTAATCGTTGACGGTGATGATGTGCACTCCCTGGCCACTTAAGGCATTCAAATAAGCAGGCATAGTGGCTACCAGGGTTTTGCCTTCCCCGGTTTTCATCTCCGCAATGCGGCCCTGATGAAGGACAATTCCTCCCAACACCTGGACATCAAAGGGACGCATACCCACTGTCCTGCGGGCTGTCTCCCGCACCAAAGCAAAAGCTTCCGGCAGCAGGTCGTCTTCGGTTTCACCTTGCTCCAACCTCTCCCGAAATTCGTCGGTTTTAGCCCCTAACTCTTCAATAGTAAGGGCTTCCATGGTGAATTCCCAACTGTTTACTTTTTCCACTATTTTCCACAAACGGTTTACAGTGCGCCGGTTGGGATCACCCATTATTTTTTTTATCAATCCGTGCATGAACTTCCTCCCTCCAGGTTGAAGATCTAAGATGCAGATAGCAACCTTCTAAAATCTAAGCAAGGGTTAATTTGTTCGTAACTACTTAGTCTATCAATCCTCTATCAGGCCGCGTAGGCTGTAGTTCCGGGTCACTCCGTCATTAGCAACCTGACCATCTTCGCTTTTTTGCGGCCGGAGTAGTAACCTTTGTTCTTTATATTTCTCTTCTTGATGCGCTTCTTTTTTATCACAGATAAAAGCAGACCACGATAGGACCAGACCACGTCTCCAATATTTTATCACCTGCTCCCTGCTAACACAACTAGCCAGCCCCAGGCCAACAAAAAAACCGGAGAAGGTTCTGGACTCTATGGCAGAGGATAGAAAAATAAATAACCGGGCTAAGCAACCATAAACGTTCTTATTGCTGGCGAGAAGCCAGTTCATCAGTCAGCACCCATAGCCCCCCAGAGACCAAGGAATGACCACCCAGAATAACTGGTATCCGGCATTCATTCGCCAGGCGGGTAAAGTCCTTTAACCAGGGATCTTCCAACTGCTCCCAGCGGCCCAAATCGGAAAGAAATCGCTCTTGGGCGGAATAATCCTTCCGAAAATGGGCAAATAGCACTCGACTATCAATAAAGGCTACTTGCACCACTTTTTCCAAATAGGAAAAAAATGATTCCAGCCCCAACTCTCCCAAAAAAAAGCCCAGTAAGGAGATCACTTCTCCCGACTGCAGGCGCCCCAGGGCCTTCATGCCCCTCTCTTCAGATATAATCCGCAGGCGCAACAGCAGGTGATGGTTAATGTGAGCAATCAAGGGGGCACCTATTCTCCCTATCAGAGCAGCCTCCAGATAATAATCATCCAGTACGGAAACTGCTTCTTGCATAGTGGTCAAATTCAAAGAAGAGTTCTCCAGGGCCCTGGAGGTCCGGGGACCTGCTGAACTAAGACAGGAAAGGACCAAATAATCAGTAGGGGTGTCCAGGTCAAACAGGATGCCAGGGAAGGAAGGAAACAGGTGCATGGCTAATCCTCCTTCATCCCTTAAGTTAACCGCTAAGCTGTTATCCATGGAAGGGAGGGTAATAGCATCCAGGGCTTCTCCTGGAGTGAAAGCCACCAAATCAGAGGACTGCACATTATTGGTGTAAACTACCCCGGCAGAGGTATCCAGGGAAGAGATAATTTGCTCCAATTCTTCCTCTTGCAGAAGGGGGAAACAAGCATTGCCCAGGTAGATGACTCTTTCCATGCGGTGCTGAAAAACCACCCGGTGTAGTTCCCTGCCAAAATGAAAAGGGGTCTGGGGAGTTTGCACTTCCACTCCGGGGAAACCTGCCGCATCCTCTTGTATTTCTTCAAAGTTGGTTACCACTACCAGGCGGTTTAACCTGGACTTCAAATTAAGGAGACGGGCAAAGTTATCCTGCATTACCGCTCGACGAATTGGTAAGAGTTCCTTCTCAATAGGAGAAGGCGGAGGGCCGCCTTCAAAAATTACTACATCCACTTTTGTCCTCGACATGACAACAATTTTTCCCCACCGTTCCTTATTAAATTTCCGGCTCTATAAGACCATAATCGCCGTCTTTACGGCGATAAAGAACATTAATGGTTTCCGTCTCCGCATCCATAAAAACGAAGAAATCGTGCCCCAGGAGATTCATCTGCAACACCGCTTCCTGAACATCCATGGGCTTCATTATGAACCTTTTAGTCCTTACTATTTTCGGTTCTTCCGTTTCCGACTCACTTTCCGACAAGGACTCGTTGACTGAACGAATCCCCCCCTGACGCACTCGATCCCGTAATTTTTCCCGGTACCGGGTTACCTGTTTCTCCAGTTTATCTACCATGGCGTCTACAGAAGCATACATGTCTCCGGAGGTTTCTTCACTGCGTAGAATTCTGCTGTCCAAAAACACCGTGGCTTCTACAATGTGGTCGTCTCCCGCTACGCTGATCACCACCTGCACTTCCGTATCATCATCAAAAAACTTCTCCAGTTTTTCTAAACGCCTTTCAATGTGCTCTTCCAAAGCTGGGGTGACCTCAATGTTCTTGCCTCTCACGATAATTTCCATGCTTTTCGTCCCCCTTTTAACTTTAGGTGTATCTTAACTATTCCCCATTTAACTAGAAAAATCCTGCCTCAATATTTAGAAAAGCAGGTACCATTAAGAAAATGATCCTATGCGACTTGAGCCTGACACACAGGACCATTAAGCTATTCACCTTTGCTTAATTTGTTTACGGCACCCTACTCACGAAATTACAGCTTGACCACATTGGCAGCTTGAGGACCGCGATTGCCTTCCACTATATCAAATTCTACTTTCTGGCCCTCCTGCAGAGTTTTAAATCCTTCTTCCTGGATGGCAGTATAATGAACAAACACATCATCGCCGTCCTCCCGCTCGATAAAACCATAACCCTTCTCTTTGTTAAACCACTTAACAGTACCTAACATGCTCATTCCTCCTAAAATAATTAAGTTATCCGTGAGTAGAGTGTGACTCACTGTAAAAAAACATTACCACAACCCCCACCCCTTGTCAAATTAAAAAACCCTTGAATTTCCCGTTTCGCCACTTTTTAACCATTATAACTGCGGTGAATCGCCGTGAATATCCCCTGAATAAATAGAGAACTATCAAAACGGTGCAAGGTAGAGATAGCTTCTGTCATAGTGGCGCCAGTAGTCAAAACGTCATCTATCAGCAGTATGGGACCCCGTCCCTTAGTAAAAACAGGGTCTACCGCAGGCGCAAATGCCCCTTCCAGGTTGTTTTTTCTGCCTCCCCGAGTAAGGGAAGTCTGGGGACTGGTCTCTTTCACCCTCTTCAAAAGGGAGAACAGGGGAAGTCGAAGGGTGCGAGAAAATTCCCGGGCTAACAGGTAAGATTGATTGTAGCCCCTGGATTTCTCTCTAAGGGGATGAAGGGGCATGTAAGTGACTATTCCACGGGGCGCACCAGGGTCAGGAAAAGTTTGGACAGAATGGGGAGTCGGAAAAACTTCGGTAACACCCGGCGGGCAGGCTAAAGATTCCAGGTAGGCTTCACCCAGCATTCTGCCCAGTATTCGAGCCAGGTGGGGTTGCTGATAATATTTGAAAGCAAGAATACTTCTTTTCCAGCTGCCCTCATACCAAAAAAGACCAAAAAAAGGTTGCTGGGCAAAACTTCCGCAACCACAGATCTCTTTCATGGAAAGGTAAGAGGGTTGGGTGCGCTGACATCCCAGGCAGTACCACCCGATAGGTGCTATCCGCTCTCTGCACAGAGCACAAAAATAATAATCCCTTTCCACTGGAAAAAGGCGATTCCGGCACAAAAAACAGGTGGGAGGAAAAACCACATCCAGTAGGGGCTCCCATCGGGATTTCTTCAATTTTTCTCCCCTATAACTCTTCGGCTTCTCATCAGCCGCCAGGAAGGAGGCAGAGGAATTGCAAGAGGGGCCAGTAGAAGGAGGGAATGAGGAGCTAACAGAAGATTCCTCGGACGGGCCAGCATTAGTTCGGGGGATAGAATAAGGAGGTCTTACCTCCTGCCGCTCATCCATTGCTTCGACCACAGGAATGGCTATCCGAGGATATTTCTTCTTTTCGAGCCAGCCTCCCCGCCAGGAAAGTATACCTCTCCTGCCCTTTCTGGTTGTTTACAGCAATGCCCAGGGCTTTTTTGGTGCCAATTAACACTGCCAACTGCTTAGCCCTGGTAACACCGGTATAAAGTAAATTTCTCTGCAGCATCACATAATGCTGGGTAACTACCGGCAGGATTACTACCGGGTATTCACTTCCCTGGCTCTTGTGAACAGAAACCGCGTAAGACAACACCAGCTCTTCCAGTTCATTGAGTTGATATACAACTGGACGATACCCCCCTACTTCAGGGTACTGTACAGTCACTTCCCCTTCCTCCAGGTCTACACTACTAACTCTTCCCATGTCCCCGTTGTAGACTTCTTTTCGATAGTTATTCCGAATCTGCATAACTTTGTCTCCCAGCCGATAAAAGGTAGCCCCTCTCTTCACTTCTGCTTTCTGAGGCGAAGGAGGATTCAAACTCGCTTGGAGGAGCTGATTCAAGTTATCTACTCCCACCTCTGTTCGCCTCATAGGTGTAATTACCTGCACATCCTCTATTGGATGGTAAGCCCCGTAACGGGGGAGCTTTTTCTGGCACAGATAAACTACCATGGAAGCTATCTTCTCTAACTCTTCCTGATCTATAAAATAGAAGTCCTTGTTTTTCACGTTAAGGCGGGGGAATTGTCCCTGATTAATACGGTGGGCATTCACCACTATCATGCTTTCCTGGGCCTGGCGAAAGATAGTTTGCAGGTGCACCCGGGGGATATTTTGGCTATTCACCACATCCCTCAGGACGTTTCCAGCACCTACCGAGGGGAGCTGGTCGGGATCTCCCACCATGATGAGCCTGGTTTGAGGAGAAAGAGCTTTAGTAAGGTTGTACAAAAGGAGCAGGTCCACCATGGAAAATTCATCCACTATAACTACGTCAGCCGATAAAGGCCTCTCCTCATTACGGAAAAAGTAAAAGCCTCTCTCTTCAGAAAACCCGTATTCCAGGAGGCGGTGGATAGTGCAGGCTTCTTCCCCGGTGGCCTCGGTAATACGCTTGGCAGCCCTACCGGTAGGAGCGGCCAAAGCTACCT
>CAZXDQ010000015.1:0-13827 GCA_964639405.1 uncultured Syntrophomonadaceae bacterium
CCATTCGGGGTTTTTGATCATCCACATGCTGACAGCATCCACGTGTCCGTAATCTTTTTCCACCCCGGGGTATTCTGCCCCTATTTCGTTAAAGGTCCGTTCCCATAGGTCGAAGGCGTAGGTTAACACGTTGGTTTTGCCGCACAGGGTCACCTGTCGGCGGTTTTTGTTTTTGCAGTATTCAAAGGCGTAGCGGATGCATCTTTCCACGCCCAGGCGGGTATTCACCGATTCCTGCAGGGCGATTTCATTAGGGGTCCCCTTGCGCAGAAAACCCCCGCTCCCGGCGTATAAGCCTTCCGTATTTTCCCGCACTACTACGAAGTCTATGTCCTGGTAAGTTTTGTCCTTGATGGGAGTTTCTACCCCCGGGTAGAGTTTAACGGGCCTCAGGTTTATGTAGAGGTCCAGCTCGAACCTTAACTTTAGCAGGAGCCCGGTCTCCAGGACACCCGGTTTTACTTCCGGGTGGCCGATGGCGCCCAGGAAAATAGCGTCAAATTTCTTTAGCTCTTCCAGAGCCTCCTGGGGAAGCACTTCCCCGGTCTGCAGGTAATGTTCTCCCCCCAGGGGAAAAGTATCTTCCTGGTAAAAAAAGTCGAATTTTTCGGAGGCTGCCTTGATAACTTTCAGCCCTTCCCGCACCTGTTCTGGCCCGGTGCCGTCGCCCGGTAATACGGCTATTTGGTACATTTTTTATCCCGACTCCTTTCTTAGCCTAACCGCAAAGTTTAGGTAATTCCTCTATAAATACTAATACATGCCGCGGAAAAAGTAAACTTGCCAAGGAAGGAAAATCAAAGCTCTCCATCGGTAAAGTTTAACCTGTTCCCCCGCTGTGGTATAATGGGAGAAGCAGGAAAAGGAAAGGTTTAGCCCGGTTAGTATGGGAGGAGCCATTCATGAGGAAAATGATGAAAAATCTCTGCCCGGATCGCTACGTGGAAGGGGTTTTGGATGTGAAGACGGAAATCCTGAAAGCCGAAGGGATCCGGGGAATAATTGTCGATATGGACAACACTCTAATTCCTTACCACAGCCGCCGGGTGGATTTCCGGATGATAGAGTGGATGCGGAAAATGAAAGAGGAGGGGTTCCAGCTGTGCATTGTATCCAATAACACTGCCGAACAGGGCAAAAAACTGGCTCGTGAGCTGGATATCCCCGCCATCTGGTCAGCGGTAAAGCCCCATCCCCGGTCTTTTCGCTCTGCCCTGGAAACCATGGGGTTATCTCCGGAAGAAACGGCGGTGGTGGGGGATCAAGTCTTCACCGATGTGCTGGGGGGCAACCGCCTGGGTTTGCACACTATATTGGTGGTTCCTTTGAGCAGCTCCGAGATGCCCTGGACCAAAATCATCCGTTTGGTGGAGCGGAAACTCCTGTCCTTTTTCCAAAACCAGGGACACCTGCAGCGGGAAGAGAAAGGACGTTAATATGAAATTTTGCCAGGAGCGAATGGTGGTGGGTGGGCAATGGAGTTGGCGGAGGAATGATAAAGGAATGATAATTGAGAAATTAAGATTAAGAAATTAAGGATGGGGAGAAAGAAGAAAGGTGAAAAAGGTGGATAGTATAGGAAGGTAGGTGGGTCGGGCTAGTAGAATTCTTGTTAAGGATATCCTCGCGGAAGAAATGTTTGCGGAGGAGTTGCCTGCTCAGCGGTAACCACAGGAAAGGACCAGCATAATCCTAAGGGAAGGAGCTTTATCGGAATGGCGGTTTCCGGGAGAAACGAGGAAAAAAACCAGGAAAAGCGGATAGAGAAGCTCCAACAGCAAATTGGGGAATACGGCCTGGACGGCATGCTGGTTACCGGTGACGCCAACCGCCGTTATTTGAGTGGTTTTGACGGCTCATTCGGGTTTTTGCTGATTCCGTCGGAAGGCCAGGGGGACCTGGTAACTGATTTCCGCTATTTGGAGCAGGCGGAAGAGCAAACCCCCCACCTGCAAAAGGTTAAATACGAGGGCGAGTTGGGCAGGACAGTTGCTCGGCTGGCGGATGAAAAAGGTTGGACCCGTTTGGGGATAGAAGAGGAGCATTTGAGCTACCAGCGCTTTCGGGAACTAAGGGGCTACTTTGAAGGCGAACTGGCGCCTCTGCAGAAAATAGTAGAATCTCTTCGGGCGGTTAAGGATGCGGGGGAATTGGAGAAAATCCGCAGTTCTGCTGCCCTTTTAGATGATGCTTACCAGCACTTAAAAGCCCTGCTTCAGCCGGGAGTAGCCGAAAGGGAAGTGGCCCTGGAACTGGAATACTATCTGAGGAAAAAGGGAGCGGGAGGCCCTACTTTCCCGTACATAGTGGCTTCCGGAGAAAGGGGTGCTATGCCCCACGGAGCGGCTTCGGAAAAGGTTCTCCGGGAAGGAGAAGTGATTACAGTTGATTTTGGCGTGTATTATCAGGGCTACGCTTCGGATATGACCCGGAATTTTGCCCTGGGAGAGCCCCCTTCTCTTTTGAAGGAGCTGTATAGGATAGCAGAAAAAGCCCAGCAGCAAGCCCTGGAAGGGATCCGACCCTACATGACCGGAAAAGAAGCTGATGCCTTAGCCAGGGAAGTAATAGAGGAGGCGGGTTATGGCGAGTACTTCGGCCACGGCCTGGGCCACGGCGTTGGGCTGGCGCCCCATGAACAACCCACCCTTTCTCCCCGCAGCCAGGAAATGCTGGAGCCTGGCAACGTAGTAACCGTAGAACCCGGTATTTATGTGCCTGCCCTGGGGGGTATCCGACTGGAAGACATGGTAGTAGTTGGGGAGGAAGGAGTAGAGCTTCTTACTCACAGTCCCCGGGAACTCGCTTTCCTGTGAAGCTGTTTATATACGGTTAATCCAATTATTTTAAACGTAAAGCAGAGGTGAAGGGATATTGATTTCCACTAACGAGTTTCACAACGGGCTTACCATCGAACTGGAAGGGGAAGTTTACACCATCGTGGAATTTCAGCACGTCAAGCCCGGTAAAGGAGCGGCTATTGTCCGCAGCAAATTGAGGAATTTCCGCACCGGGCACATCACTGAAAAGACCTTTCGGGCGGGAGACAAGGTTCAAAAAGCCCATCTGGAGAGAAGGGAAGTGGAGTTCCTTTATAAAGATGGAGACCATCTGGTGGTCATGGACACGGAAAACTACGAGCAGATGAATTTGACGCCGGACCAGGTAGGGGACAAGTCCAAGTACCTGAAAGAGAACGATCGCTTCACCGTGATATTTTATAAGGAGGAGGTTTTGGGAATAGAGGTCCCTTATACGGTGGAGTTGAAGGTGGCGGAAACCGAGCCGGGAGTGAAAGGCGACACTGCCTCGGGGGGAAGCAAGCCTGCCACTTTAGAGACGGGAGTGGTGGTGCAGGTCCCCTTTTTTATCAACGAAGGGGATGTGTTGAGGATAGATACCCGCACTGGAGAATACATCGAGCGGGCCTAGTTTAACTAAAAATACCATGGAGAAGGAGGCAGTTGATTATGGAAGAGTTGAGATCAAAAGTCGGTTACCTTCGAGGTTTGGCGGAAGGTTCGGGTGTGGACGATTCCACTAAAGAGGGCAAGCTTCTACAACAGGTGATAGATGTATTGGAAATCGTTACCGACCAGCTGGAAGAACTGCAAACCAATGCTTCGGAGCTGTTGGATTATACGGAAGCCATTGACGAGGACTTAACGGATCTGGAAACCGAATTTTTCCGGGGCGAAGGCGAGGATGAAGGAGAAGAAGGGTGGGAAGAAGGTTTCACCATCGAATGCCCCAGCTGCAGTGAGGCGGTTTTTTTGGATGAAGGCATTTTAGAGGATCAGGAAGAACTGGAAGTGCTTTGCCCCACTTGCGGAGAGGTGGTATTGATCAACGATGAAGAGCTGGATGACGAGGACCTGGAATTAGATGATGAATTGGTAGAAGGGGAAGAGTATTTGGATCAAGAAGAGTAACCACGGGCTTTAAGACATAAGCCAGGATGGTGCTGTACCAAATTCCCTTAAAATTCCGGTGTTAAGTGATGATTTCTCCTTTTTTCCTGGGGACAGGGTCTCCAGGTTTTTTATGGGGGCAAATTTTGCGCAGTTTTGTGGTTCTGGAAATTTGAAGGGAATTCGCGGAAATTGTAAGTTGAATTTCTTAAACTTAATTTGATATAATGATTTAGAGCTTGTATAGGCAGCAGGTGGAACTATTATAACCGGAGGAGGTATAAGATGAACGAAGGGGAAAAGAATTACCTGCCGGAAGACGGTTCGGTGCGTATTGCTGACGAAGTGGTGTCTACCATAGCCGGTTTGGCAGCTATGGAAATAGAGGGTGTAGCCGGTATGAGCGGTGGCATTGCAGGAGGCATTGCAGAGGCTTTGGGCAAGAAAAACTTGTCCCGGGGAGTTAAAGTGGAAGTGGGCGAAGAAGAGGTCCTTATCGATCTTTACCTCATTGTGGATTACGGCATGCGAATTCCGGATATAGCCTGGAATGTGCAGGACAACGTAAAGAAAGCAGTAGAAGAAATGACCGGCTTGAACGTGCTGAAGGTGAATATCCACGTCCAGGGAGTAAGTTTCCCCAAGAAAGTCGGGGGAGAAGAGGAGCGGAAGGTGAAATAGCTTGGTTCAAAAGTTCCGGGTTTGGTCTTGCCGGATAAAATACTGACAGCAACCAGCTTTAGCCAGCTTCAGTTAAATGTGAAGCAAAGGTTTTAGAGAAGCGGTTGGGAGGTTTTTAGTTAAGTAAGGGCGGTTTAGATTAGAAAGGAGACAAAAGCCGATGAGTTTTCAAGCTCGCTTGGTAATCATTTTGATTGGACTTCTGTTTGCGGCGGTGGGGGTTGCCCTGGTTGGATTGTTTTTAGAAATAATCGAGGTGACTGGAACTGCCCTGGAAAGGTGGGAAGGTTTGGCTGAAACCGGTATCAGCGGGGCAGTCCTGCTGGTCGTTGGCTTGTTAATATTGCTGCTGGGGATTTCTCGCAGATCGAAGGAGAAAAAAATTCGCTCCATTATCCAGTACCACGAAACGGGAGAAGTGCAAGTAGCCCTGGATGCTGTGGAAAATATGGTGCTGCGGGTTGCCCGCCAGCAGAAGGGTATCAGGGACACCGAAACCCAGACGGATTATATTTCCCAAGGTTTGTTAATATACGTTAAGATCAAGGTGCTGCCGGACATCCAGATACCCCAGCTGGTCAGCACCCTGCAACAGGAGATAAAGGAATACGTGGAGGAAATTACGGGCACCTCGGTAGCGGAAGTGAAAGTGTTAGTGGAAAATGTAGTAACTGACCAGGCCGTTTCCCGGAGAAAATAATTAGCTTTCATTTACTTCCGCAGTTGAGGAGAAAGGGTGTGTCAGGTTTTATGGATGATATCAGCTGGATAGAGTTTCTTGCCTATCACTGGAGGAAAGTTCTTGGCGGGGTAATTGGCTTTTTAGTGGCCTTAATTTTGGTGGTTTTTGGCTTTTGGAAAGGTTTTTTTATCTTGTTTTGCGCTGCCCTGGGGGTATTTGTAGGTTGGCACCTGGATGTGGGAGACGGATTCCGCCACTTGTGGGAACTTTTTCGTTCGCAGCGCCGCTAGAGCAAGGGTAGCCGTTGGTTTAAATTTAAAGGCAATAATGAGTAGTTCTTTACAGCGTTAATACTTAGATTAGACTTAGAAATACCAATAATAAGACATCCAGGGAGGCGTGATCTTTTGAGCAGGAGATTAACTAGAGAAGCCGTATTTAAAGCACTATTTCAGGTAGACGTGGGGCATATTGACCCTGGAAAAGCTCTGCAGTATTCCCTGGAAGATCTTTTTTTGACTCCGGAAGAAAGGGACTTGGCCTCCCGCCTCTTTAGTGGGATCATAAAACACCAGAAGGAACTAGATGAAACTATTACCCCTTATCTGGTGGGCTGGGAACTCCACCGTCTGGTGGCAGTAGACAGATGCCTGCTGCGAATGGCTTTGTACGAGATCCTTTACGAAGAGGATATACCGCCGATAGTATCTATAAACGAAGCCCTGGAGCTGGCGAAAAAATACAGCAGTTCTGAGGCAGTGGCTTTTATTAACGGGGTGTTAGACCGTATTTCTACTAACCGCTTAACGGAGGGCGGTTAATGTTTTTTTGGGGATTGACACCTCCCCTTACACCACTTCCCTGGCAATAGTGGATAAAAATGAAAACCTGATAGAGGAAGCCCGGCTCCCCCTTTCCGAAGGATTGGCCAGAGCAGTAAAAGATTGTATAAGAGAATCTTTGCTCCGTTTTATTAGCTACCAATTAAACCGTATACCGCACCACAAGGATTGTTTCTAGAATCACCATTGGAGGCAGGAAATAGCAGCACTTTTGTTGAAGAATTAAGGGGAGTTCTACTGGTTGGGGGAGTAGCCTCTAACCGGAGGATAATGGAAAAACTGTGGCGGAAATGCCCCTTGCCTGTTTACATAACCCCTAGCAGTTATGCTACCGATAATGGAGTAGGATGGCTTTGCTGGAATGTAAAAATATTCACAATAATTAAATATTATTCTCTTTTTACGTAAAAAAGGAGATTAATTAAATAATCACGAAGTAATCCCATGGTACTTCGCAGGTAAATGTGAATTTTTGTACAAATTTAAATGGTGAACAGGTTTTATTACTTAATTTTTTATCGCCAAAGGGGGGATGAAACCGTACTGTTTCGTGGCTGAGTTTTGATTGTAACAGGGGATTTTAGGTGAACTGTGGGGAAGGTGACAGTTAGTGAGGCAAGACAGTAAATTGTTTTAGGGGAGAGGAGCAAAGATGGGCAAAGTTGTATTTAGCAGTTGGCAACGTTTCATTAGAGATCATCGCGGAGATCCTCCGGAAAAACAGGCTGATTTGAGCGAATTTAACCTTCCTGAATCTTTCAATGACAAGGAATTAAAGGCGATAATAGGTTGGGACGGGGTCCTGGTAATGGATCCCAACTTGGACATGGTAAAGGCCATGAAGGAGTACTTTCAAAGAGTGCAGGAAGAATCATGCGGCAGGTGTATTCCTTGCCGCGTAGGGACCGGTATGGTAGCCCAGAGGTTGGAAAGGATCGACCGGGGAGAGGGATCGGAAGAAGATCTCCAGGCACTGGAAAAATGGTGTAATTTAATCAAAGATACTTCCCTTTGCGAATTGGGGCAAACTTCCCCGGTTCCATTGCTGGATGCGATGGAATATTATGCTGACAATTTCCAGGACAAGTTATCCCGGGAAGAGCCAGTGGTTTCTGACAATGGCTATGATTTCCACTCTGTTCTTACGGCTCCTTGCCTCCATGCTTGTCCTGCCCACGTTAACATACCCCAATACGTGGGATGCGTTAAGGATTCTAATTTTGAAGATGCCCTGGCCACTATTAGAGAAAAAACCATGCTGGCAGGGGTTTTAGGTAGGGTTTGCGTGCATCCCTGTGAAGAAAACTGCCGCCGCAATCAACTGGAAGAACCCATTTCCGTTCGGAACATCAAGAGGTTCGCGTACGATTTTGAAACTCCGGGCAAAAAGGAAGCTGCAGTTAAAGACATTGCTCCTGCCCAGGAGAAGAAGGAATCTGTGGCTATAGTGGGTTCCGGACCGGCGGGATTAAATGCTGCATACCACCTGGCATTGAAGGGCTACCAGGTAACCATTTATGAGGCGCTGCCTGTAGCCGGAGGTATGCTGGCGGTAGGTATTCCTTCTTATCGACTTCCCCGAGAAGTCCTCAACGAGGAAATCGAATTGGTTAAGAGAACGGGAGTAGAAATTAAACTCAATCAGCGCATAGGAAGGGATATTACCCTGGATGAATTGCAGAACCGGTATAACGCGGTATTCATTGCTGCCGGCATGCATGAAAGCACTACCATGGGAGTTGAAGGCGAAGATGCCGGTTATCAGGGATTTCTGCCCGGCGTACAGTACCTGCGGGACCTAAGTTTAGGAAACCCCCTGGGTATTGGCGAAAAAATCGCAGTAGTTGGCGGCGGAAACGTGGCCATGGACTGCGCTCGTTCTGTCTTAAGGTTGGGGGTAAAAGAGGTTCACCTTCTGTACCGCCGCTCTCGCGCAGAAATGCCAGCCCACGAAGCAGAAGTGGAAGAAGCAGAAGAAGAAGGAGTGCAATTTCACCTGTTGACCAACCCCAGTAAGCTCATTGCGGAGTCGGGCAAAGTGGTAGGGTTGGAATGCATTAAAATGCGCCTGGGTGAGCCTGACAGCAGCGGACGCCGAAGACCGGAACCCATTGAAGGTTCGGAATATCGCCTGGATGTGGACACGGTAATTCCAGCTATTGGCCAGGTTGGGGAATTTGATTTTGTTTCTGCTTCCAGCGGGGTTAAAGTTTCTGATAGAGGCAGAATAGAAGCGGATCCGATCACCCTGGAAACTGCCCAACCGGGCGTTTTTGCCGGTGGAGATGCGCAGTTAGGCCCCTGGACGGTTATCGGAGCGGTAGCCGCCGGAACCCGGGCTGCCAAATACATTGACCAGTACCTGCAGGAAGGCAAAGTTACTCCCGACGAGGAGGATTCTATGGAGCAGCTCCTGGAGGGACTGGGGGTCTACGATCCCGATGAAGTTCCGGAGAGCCCGGCAGGATTGAAGAGAAGAAACAGCTGTATTGTCGATGTCTCGGAAAGAATCAAAGGATTTAATCAAGTAGATCTGGGTCTCGCCAACCAGGCTTCTGTGGAAGAAGCCGAGCGCTGCCTGCGTTGTTATCGACTACTGCTGGCGGTTACCTAAACGGCATCTTTTTTAAGGGGAGGAAAGGGATATGATGGTTAGTCTGACGATAGATGGACAACAGGTTTTTGCCGACGAAGGAACTACCATCCTTCAGGCGGCCCAACAAAAGGGGATCGAGATCCCCACGCTCTGCTTTCACCCGCGGATGCGGCCTTTGGGTTTTTGCCGTCTCTGCCTAGTGGAAGTGGAAGGTATTAATAAGCCGGTAACTTCGTGCAACACTCCCGTAGTGGAAGGCATGAAGGTAACCACCAATTCGGAAGCGCTGGTGGAGCAGCGCAAGGAAATTCTCTCCATGCTCCTGGAAACCCATCCCACCGAAGAATGCCTGGTGTGTGAAAAGAGCGGCAGCTGTGAACTGCAGGAACAGGCTTACCAAATGGGGTGCCTGGTTAAGAGGAGCTATATTCTTACTGACGAAGTAGCCGCTGCCGATGATAACCCTCACATCATCCGGGATCCGGACAAGTGCATTATGTGCGGGCGCTGTATCCGGGTTTGCAGCGAAGTGGTGCAGAGGTTCGTCTACGAACTTAAAGGAGGCGGCTTAGAATCCAGAGTGGTAGCTGGTTCAGAGGAGAAACCTTCTACCCTGGAGGACGCAGGATGCGTGTTCTGCGGTAACTGTGTGGAAGTATGCCCGGTGGGAGCCCTTACAGAAAAGGAAAGAAGCTCTTTGGGCCGGGAATGGGACCTGCAGCCGGTTAAAGGAGTTTGCAACCACTGTGCTGTGGGCTGTAACGTAGTTTTTCAAGTTAAAGACGGCCAGGTGGTAAAGATAAATGCCGATCCGGAAGAAGATCCTTTTGGGTGGTTATGCATTAAAGGCAAGTTCGGTTACGACTACCTGAAGGGAGAAGAACGCCTTACCACTCCTTTGATCCGGGAAGGAGAAAAGGGTTCCGGAGATTTCCGGGAAGCTACCTGGGAAGAAGCCTTGGATTACGCGGCAAAAGGGCTGTCTGCCATCAAGGAAAAGGATCCTGGCGCCTTGGCAGTATTAAGCTCGGGCCGATGCACCAACGAAGAGAATTACCTGTTGCAGAAGTTTGCCCGGGGTGTGTTGGGGACTAACCACCTGGAAATAGGACTGCATTTGGGCTTTGGACATGCTGCCCAAGCTATGGAAGAAACCTTGGGAATCACTGGATCTACCACTACCCTGGAAGGAATAAGGAAAGCGGAAACTATCATGGTTTTTGGCTCGGACACTTTGAAAGATCAACCCGTGGCAGGGATGCGGGTTAAAGAGGCAGTCCGTTATCAAGGAGCTCGCTTGGTAAACATTAGCACTCAAGAAAACTATTTTGACGAAGCCGCCCATTTGAACCTGCGTATCAAACCAGGCAGTGACTTGTCCTTGATAAAGGGTCTTTTGAACTGGATGGTGCAGGAAGGCCTCTATGACAGTGCTTTTGTGGAAAAGTACACTGAAGGGCTGGATGAGATAAAGCAGGATCTCCAGGAATTTACTCCGGAAAAAGTGCAAAAAGAAACAGGAGTTTCTCCAGAGGATCTGGCAAAGGCAGCCCGCTGGCTTGGCGATAGCAAGAATGCTCTGGCCTTGGTGGGGAGAGGCTTGGTCAAAGAACGGGCCCGGGAGAATACCCTGGCACTGATCAACTTGCTCCTGGCTGGTGGACACCTGGGACGGGAAGGCAACGGACTGATACTGCTGTATCCCAAGAGCAATATCCAGGGCTCTTTGGATATGGGAGGTACTGCTCCACTGCTTCCCGGATATCGGAAAGTTTCCCGGGAGGAAGATCGGAAGGAACTCTCCGCCAAATGGGGCTTGCAGATACCGGAAAAAGAAGGCAAGGAATTGGAAGGCATCATGGCCGGTGCTCGCAGCGGCGAGATTAAAGGGTTGTACCTGGTGGGGGATACCCTGGAATCCGCTGACCGGAAGGAAAGGGATCAAGCCCTGGCCGCCCTGGACTGCTTGGTGGTACAGGAATTGTTCCTTACTCCGGGAGCCCGCTACGCCGATGTAATTTTCCCCGGAGCCAGTTTTGCAGAAACAGAAGGGACTTTCACTAACCTGGAGAGAAGAGTGCAGAAGGACAACTCTGCTGTACCTGCCCACGAAGGATGCTGGACCGACCGGGAAATAACCCAGGCTTTGGCAGATAAGCTGGGCATCTCCTTGCAACACCAGAGCGAGCCGGAGATCATGGAGGAAATAGCTGAGGTGGTTCCCCAGTATGGAGGCATTAGTTGGGAGCGTTTGGAGGAAGAAGGCGGCCTTTCTAATCCCTGTCCTGAGGAAGGCCACCACGGAACTGCTAATTTGAGCTTAGAAGGCAAGAAAGTTAAGTTCACCCAAGTGTAGCGCCTGGACAGCGGCGCTGTATACTAGCGAAAAACAGGAGGGATAAGGGATGGCTGAACTGATTAAGGGTAAAGAGGTTGCTGCTAAGATAAGGGAAGATATATCTGCGGAATTGGAAGAATTGAAGAAAAAAACTGACCAGGTTCCCGGGCTAGCGGTGGTATTGGTAGGAGAAGATCCTGCTTCCCAGACCTATGTTAACAACAAGGAGAAAACCAGCCACAAGCTGGGCTATCACTCGGAAATACACCGCCTCCCGGAAAGCATTTCTCAGGAGGAACTGCTTAAACTGGTTGACCAGCTTAACAATGATGACCATATTCATGGGGTTTTAGTCCAGCTGCCACTTCCTGATCATATTGAAGACGAAGCAGTGATTCACGCTATAGCCCCGGAAAAGGACGTGGATGGTTTTCATCCCGTTAACATGGGCAATCTGGTCATCGGGGAGCAGTGTTATATTCCCTGCACTCCCCACGGAGTAATCAAGATGATCGAGCATTCCGGATACGATCTCAAAGGGAAGAATGCCGTAGTAGTGGGCAGAAGCAATATTGTAGGCAAGCCGGTGTCTCTCCTGTTGCTGGATCGGAATGCTACTGTAACTATCTGCCATTCCAAGACCCAAGATCTGCCGGGAGTGTGCAGCAACGCCGACATATTGGTGGTAGCGGCAGGGCAACCGGAAATGGTAAAAGGAGATTGGATCAAGCCAGGAGCGGTGGTTATTGATGTAGGTATTCACCGTATAGATGACAAACTTAAGGGAGACGTAGAATTCGAAAGCGCCGAAAAAGTGGCCGGATACCTTTCCCCGGTACCTGGTGGAGTAGGACCTATGACCGTAACCATGTTAATGTATAACACCTTGCAGGCGTTTAAGCACTTGAACGGGTTGGAGTAAAATTTGGCAACGAAAACCCCGTTCACGGTTTCTGAACTGAATCGCTATATTAAAGGAAAGCTGCAGGTAGACCCCCACCTACGTAATTTGTGGGTGGGGGGCGAGCTTTCCAATTTTAAATGGCACCGTTCCGGCCACATGTTTTTCACTCTTAAAGATGCCCATGCTTCTCTTCGCTGTGTATTTTTTAAGGGCTATAACCAGTTTTGTGCGTTTCGGCCTGAGGACGGAATGGAAGTATGGATTAGGGGAAATATTTCCGTTTACGAAAAAGAAGGTTTGTACCAGCTGTATGTAGAAGAGATGGAACCCGCAGGCGTGGGTTCTTTATATTTGGCCTACGAGCAGCTAAAAAACCGCCTGGAAAAAGAAGGGCTATTTCAAACAGTTTATAAAACAAGCCTTCCCCCGTTCCCCCGCAACATTGCCCTAATTACTTCTCCTACAGGAGCGGCTTTGCAGGACATGCTTACCACTGCCCAGAGAAGGTTCCCCCAGATCAATGTAGTGGTGGTGGAGAGCCTGGTGCAGGGGAGCCAAGCCCCCGGGGAGTTGGTGCGGGCCCTGAAATACGTGGAAAAGCATTTGGATGTTGATCTGGCAGTGTTAGCCCGCGGTGGAGGCAGCTTAGAGGAGTTATGGGCTTTCAACAGCGAGGAGTTAGCCCGGGCGATTTTTCACTGCAGCGTGCCGATAGTAAGCGCAGTGGGGCATGAAACTGATTTTACCATAGCCGATTTGGTAGCCGATCTCCGCGCCTCTACTCCTACTGCTGCCATGGAATTGATCCTTCCCGACGCGGAAGAGCTGGAAAAGCATTTGCAAGATCTGCTCCGGCGAAGTGGACGAGGTTTGCTGGGGAGGCTAGAACAAGAAAAACAGCGGCTGGTTTATGCCCACGGTCGACAATTTCAAGAGCTTCCCCGTCGTCGGATAGAAAAGGAGAAAGAAAGATGGGCTGATTTGAATCAACGCTTGAAAAGAGCCCTTTTGGAAGATCTGACCAGTCGGGGGCGCAGGCTAAGTTCCCTGTCCGAAAAGCTGGAGAGCCTGAGCCCCTTTAGTATCATGCACCGGGGCTACACTTATTGCGAGGATGCCCAAGGCCGGCTGGTCCGCTCAGCCCGGGAAGTTCAGCCAGGACAGAGGCTCCACCTTCATTTTGTAGACGGAAGAGTAAAAACTCAGGTAGAAGAAATAAATCTCGACCCAGAGGAGGGGAAAGGGGGTTTCCAGGGAGATGAGCAGAGAAGAGGATAATGGCACTTTCAAAACGGAAGTGGAAAAGATGGGCTTTGAAGAAGCCATGAGCCAGCTGGAGAAAGTAGTGCGGGAGCTGGAAAGGGGAGAGCTGTCCCTGGAAGAATCCATGCGAGCCTTCCAGGAAGCCGTGCAGCTTTCCCGGCACTGCCGGGATATTTTGGCACAGGCTGAGTTCCGGGTGGAGTACCTTCTCCAAAAAGAAGGTTGGTTGGAAGGAGAAGAATCTGCTGGGGAGATGAATCAGAAGGAACCCCTTGTTGAGGAGGAAGAGGAAAAAGCTGAGAAAAATGAGGATAAACTCTTTGAAGAATTAGAGGAAGAAAATGAAGGCCAAGGATAGGGGGAGAAAGGGGAATGGAATCCTATCTGCAGCAAAAGAAGGATTTTATAGACCAATGCTTGGATAGCCTTTGGGATGAATACGATCATCCTGCGGAACTGCACCAGGCAATGAAATATTCTATTACTGCCGGGGGAAAGCGACTGCGGCCTATTTTAACCATGGCTGCTTCCGAAGTTTTGGGACAACCGGGGGAAGACCTATGGGAAGTGGCTTGCGCCCTGGAACTTATTCACACCTATTCTCTGGTCC
>CAZXDQ010000016.1:0-7028 GCA_964639405.1 uncultured Syntrophomonadaceae bacterium
AAGTTGAGGCGTGAAAGAGGACGCAAGCCCAAAAAGAAGGTTTGCAGCTTTTGTCAGGACAAAATCAAACATATCGACTATAAACAGTACGACAAGATGACCAAATTTATAACCGACCGGGGAAAAATTCTCCCCCGCAGAATCACTGGTAACTGCGCTAACCATCAAAGGCAGTTAACCAGGGCTATCAAAAGGGCCCGCATCATGGCCCTGCTTCCCTTTACCGCAGATCAGTAAATCTGCTTTCCTAAAGAAGGCTGACCAAGCTTATTTCGGAGGGAGGCGTGGTGTCCCGGTGGGAGGCTGGAAAGGAAACAAGGTGCTAAATTATAGCACCTTTTTTTCTGAAACCTCTTTCTTTCGGTTAAACCAGAAAAGTGATTAGCTGGAAGCATTTAAAGATTTTGATTAACCTTCCTCTGCATTAGCCATTACCAGCAGTTTTTAGCTTCGCAGCCGGGAGATGGTTATTGGTTAGCAGGAAAAAAGAGCAGGAAACACCCCTGCCCTTCACGAAATATTATTTCAATTAAAGAAATGGAGGAAAGGAGCCATGAAAGTAATTTTAACCGAAGAAGTGCCCAACCTGGGGAACAAGGGCGAAGTAAAAAACGTAGCCGATGGGTATGCCCGCAACTATCTTATACCCAGAAACCTGGCGGTAGAAGCGACCCCTGCCCGTATGAAGGAAATAGAAAAACAGCAAAAAATTCAGGAGAAGAAAGAACAAAAAGAAATTGCCGCAGCTCAGGAGCAGGCTAGAGAACTGGAAGGCAAAACTTTCATTTTCAAAGTGCAAGCCAGTGAGGAAGGCAGACTGTTTGGTTCGGTTACTTCTGCTGACATAGCGGAAGCCATGAAAGAGGAAGGCGTGGATTTGGACAAAAGAAAAATTGAACTGGAAGATCCAATCAAAGAACTGGGAGAATTCCAGATCCCGATTAAATTCAAAGGTGGAATAGAAACCCATATCCAAATACAGGTAACAAAAGAGGACTAACCCTTTGGTTAAACCGCTGGGTTAAAGGAGTGGAAAGATTTGCTGGAAGAGAGACTCCCCCCCCAAAACCTGGATGCGGAGCAATCAGTTTTGGGTTCCATGCTCATTGAAAGAGAAGCCATCTTTACCACTACGGAAATTCTACAAGGAGAAGACTTTTATCGCACCAGCCATCAAAAAATATTTAATGCAGTAGTGAATTTGGTAGAAAAAAACGAGCCGGTAGACCTGGTAACCCTTTCCGACGAACTTAGCAATCAGGGAGTTCTTGAGGAGGTGGGGGGCCACGCTTACTTGACTACCCTGGCCAATGCAGTCCCCACCGCTGCCAACGTAAAATACTATGCCCACATAGTATGGGAGAAAGCAGTGCTGCGCAGGTTGATCCGAAAATCTACGGAGATAGTAACCCGCAGTTACGAACCCCCCGACGATGTGATTGAGTTTTTAGACGAAGCTGAGCAGATGATCTTTCAAGTTGCCCGAGAACTTAGTGGAAAAGGTTTTGTGCCTTTAAAAGAAGTCCTGATGGAGACTTTCGAGCGTATTGAACAACTGTACGAGGATAAAAGGGGCGTCACCGGATTGCCAACCGGGTTTGTGGATCTGGATCAGATTCTTTCCGGATTGCAAAAATCCGACCTGATTATTGTCGCTGCCCGCCCCGGCATGGGCAAAACTACCCTGGCGTTGAACATGGCTCAGCATATGGCGATAAGCGATAATCTCCCCGTAGCTTTTTACAGTATGGAAATGTCCCAGGATCAACTGGCCCAACGTTTACTTTGCGCCCAAGCGGATCTGGACGCCCAGCGGATGCGGATGGGATTTTTAACTCAGGAAGAATGGCCTCGCTTAACCAGAGCAGTAGGTCCCCTCAGCGAGGCGCCCCTCTATATAGATGACAGCGCAGGACTTTCAGTTATGGAAATGCGGGCTAAAGCTCGACGCCTGAAGGCGGAAAAGGGATTAAAGGCCATTTTTGTGGACTACTTACAGCTGATGAGAAGCCACGGTAATTCAGAGAACCGTCAGCAGGAGCTGTCTGATATATCCAGGGCGTTAAAGTCCCTGGCCAAAGAACTGGACGTCCCGGTGGTCGCCCTCTCCCAACTCAGCCGGGCGGTAGAAAAAAGGAACGACCGGCGCCCCATCTTGAGCGATTTAATGGAGTCGGGAGGGATAGAAGCCAACGCCGACGTGGTTATGTTTATTTACCGGGAAGATTACTATTTTAGCGACTCGGAAAAACAAAACCTGGCGGAGATTATAATTGCCAAACAGCGCAATGGACCGACCGGGCACGTTGATCTTCGTTTCATGAATAAGTTTAACAAGTTTCAAAATTTGGCTCCGGAGCACCTGGCTCAAGAAGCAATGGATCAGTAGCAACCGAATTGCCCTAAAAATTGGTTGTTTTTTTGGATACCACCCAGCCGTACCAGGTTTATTATCGCTGGAGGAGGAATTAATTTTTGGATAAACAGTATGATACCATCGTAGTGGGTTCCGGCCCTGCAGGAATATTTGCCGCTTGGGAGCTAGCCCGGAATTGTTCTCAACGAGTGTTGTTGTTAGATAAAGGATCGGATTTATCTGATCGATGTTGTCCTTCCAGCCATCGTCAAAGCCAGTGCCGCCGATGCGATCCCTGCGATTTAATTTGTGGCTGGGGGGGCGCCGGCGCTTTTAGCGATGGCAAGCTAACCCTTACTCCTGCCTTTGGAGGCTTTTTAGAAGATTATGTGGGAGAGGAATCAATTAAAGAGCTCATAGATTACGTGGACGGGGTGTACCTTGCCCAAGGGGCACCCCCGGAGGTATATGGTGGAGACGAAGAAAGCGTAAAAGACTTACAAAAAAAGGCGGCCACTGCTGACTTGAATTTCATTCCCGCTCAAATTAGACATTTGGGAACCGAAAACTGTTACCAGGTGCTTAGCCACCTTCGCCGGGAACTGGAAAAAGGAGTTGACATCAAGACCGGGGAAGAGGTAAGGGGAATAACTACTCAGCCCCACGAGGGAGGAGCTAGGGTTACAGGAGTAGTTACCTCCAGAGGAGAGCACTACCAGTCCTCCTATGTGGTTATGGCCCCGGGCAGAAGTGGAGCCTCGTGGACCCTGGAAGAAGCCAAAAGGTTGGGCCTTTCCGGGATGAACAACCCGGTGGACATAGGGCTGAGGATAGAAGTTCCTGCGGTTATCATGGAGCATATAACCTCCAAGGTATACGAATCCAAATTAATTTACTACTCCCCTTCTTTTGATGACCGGGTCCGCACCTTTTGTATGAACCCTTACGGAGAAGTAGTGACCGAAAACAATCAGGGCTTAATAACCGTTAATGGGCATAGTTACGCCCATAGCAAAACAGAAAACACCAATTTTGCCCTCCTGGTGAGCAAGACCTTTACAGAGCCTTTTAAAGAACCTATTAGTTATGGTAGGAATATCGCCAGCTTAGCTAATATGTTGGGAGAGGGGGCTCTCATTCAGAGGCTGGGTGACCTGATGGTGGGGCGCCGCTCCACTGAAGAGAGGATCAAGCGGGGGTTGGTAAAGCCTACCCTTCCTAAAGCCACCCCTGGAGATCTCAGTTTGGTAATGCCTTATCGTCACCTCCTTTCGATTAGAGAAATGATGGAAGCTCTCGATGAAGTGGCTCCGGGAATCAATTCCCGCCACACCCTCCTGTACGGGGTAGAAGTCAAGTTTTACTCTTACCGCCTGGAGCTGAGCTCCCAATTGGAAACCCAGGTACAAAACCTTTTTGCTATAGGCGACGGTGCAGGTATTACCAGAGGGTTGATTCAAGCCTCTGCTTCCGGGGTGCTGGCAGGCAGGGAAATTGCCCGCCGTTCGGAAAAAGATTAACGGCAAAATTTTGCTTTTCCTCTTTCCATCGACCGGCAAATATTATAAAATATAATCAAAATTCCCCACATTTAACTATTCAAGTTATTGTTCAGTTTTTGAATATAGATTTTTCCACCGGGATTACCTTGCTTTGGTCTTTCCCATCAGGAAAAGGGTCAAGGTTTACCCTGGGGTTCCGGCAGAAAACCTGAAAAAAAGCATACGGCCGGAAGTGCATTTTACTCTAAAACAGGAGGGAACATGGCCACTAAAATTCTGGTGGTAGACGACGAGAAGTCTATTGCCGAAATATTGAAGTACAGCCTGGAAAAAGAAGGATACCAGGTAAGCACCGCTTTTAACGGCTGGGAAGCCCTGGAAAAAATTTCTCAGGATCCCCCCCACCTGGTTATTCTGGACATCATGCTTCCTCATAAAGATGGGCTGGAAGTATGCCAGGAGGTGAGGGCTTCCCGGGATTTGCCCATTATAATGCTTACTGCCAAAGAGACAGAAATAGACAAAGTGGTGGGGCTGGAACTGGGAGCTGACGATTACATCACCAAGCCTTTTAGCACCCGGGAAGTTATTGCCAGGGTAAGAGCCATTTTAAGGAGGACTCAGCGGGATCCAGAAAAAGTTAGCAGGTGGAAAGTAGGAAACCTGGAGCTGGATGCCGATTTGATGGAAGCTTATAAAGACGGAGAGCGGTTGGAGCTTACCCTGAAGGAGTTTTATCTTTTGCAGTTTTTAATGGAGCACCAGGGACAGGTTTTTAGCCGGGAAAAATTGTTGAATCAAGTTTGGGGATACGACTATATAGGAGAAGAAAGGACCGTAGATGTTACGGTGAGGAGGCTGCGGGAGAAGATAGAGGAGGATACAGCCAACCCGGAATACATTTTTACTAAAAGAGGGATCGGGTATTACTTCCGGAGGCAGCATTAATGTTTAAAGGCTGGCATTTCCAGGGACTGCAGTGGAAAATAGTGCTGCTCTATACTCTCCTGGTTTTCTTTGCGCTGCAATTGATAGGGGTCTATCTAGTGCAATCCCTGGAACAATATTACCTGCGGAATCACATTAACAGTATGGAAAACCAGGCCCAGCTCCTTGCTTCTTTTTTAGCGCCCCGGGTGCTGGAAGAGGATGAGGAGCCCATTGGAGAGCTGGTAGAGGGTTTTCGCGGAGATCAGGACGTGGACATTATTGTTTTAGACCGCCATTCCCGGGTGCTGGGGACCTCCGGCTTCCCCGAGATGGAAGGGGATCGTTTTTTGCAGGAGGAAATCACCCGGGCACTAGGGGGCACCCCCAGCGATGAGATCCGGGTCAACCCGGAAAACGAACAGCGCTATTATTATCTGGCTTACCCCATTGAAAATCAAGGCACCGTCCAGGGAGTAGTTCATTTAAGCGGTTCCCTGGAAAGTATGGACCAGATTATGGGAGAAATCCGAGCCACCCTTATCTCCGGTTCTTTCTTAGTCTTGGCTATTAGTATAGCCGTAGGAATTATGCTGGCCAGAACCATTACCGGACCTATCCGGGAAGTGACAAAAAAGGCAGCAAACATGGCCCAAGGAGACTTTTCCCAGCGCATCAAGTCCCACTCGGAAGATGAAATTGGTCACCTGGCCCAGATGTTTAATTACCTGGCCTCCCGTTTGAATACTACCCTGCAGGAAATATCAGCGGAAAAGAGCAAAGTAGAAGCCCTCCTTTACTATATGAACGACGGGATAGTAGCCTTTGACGGCGAAGGGCGCCTCATTCACCTGAACCCGGCTGCTCAACGGATGCTTTCCCAGGTACTTTCGATCCCGTTAAACGAACAGTCTCTGGAACAGAAACAAGCCGGTTGGAACTTGCTCCAGGAGTTAATTGGAGAGGAGGTCTTCCAGGAATTTGAAGGTAGCCGGGAGCCCTTTTCTCTGGAAGTGTCTTGGGAGCAGCCTGCTATTGCCCTGCAGGTTAGCTTGGCTCCCTTCCAAGAGGAGCAGGGTCAGCTGCGGGGAGTATTGTTGGTGCTCCACGACATAACCCAGGAGAAAGAAATGATCCAGCGGCAACAGGAGTTTGTAGCCAACGTTTCCCACGAGCTAAAAACTCCCCTCACCTCCATTAAGAGTTATTTGGAAGCTTTGCAAGATGGGGCGATGGAAGATCCCCAAGTGCGCTACCAGTTTTTGGATGTAGTGAGTCAAGAAACGGACCGCATGGTTACTATGGTGAAGGATCTCCTGGAACTATCCCGGATAGACTATCGTTCAGTAGAGTTAAACCGCAAAAGGGTGGTCCTGCTGGAGGTGGTGGAAGAGGCCAGGGAAAAATTCACCCTTCTATCTAAAGTTCCCAGCCTTTACGTAGACGTACCTCCCTGGATTGAAGTAAACGTAGATCGGGAACGGGTTTATCAGGTGTTGGTTAATCTTCTCAACAACGCGATTAAATATACCCCTCCCCAAGGGTGGGTGGAAATAAACGCTTACCAGGAGAAAGACTGGATTCAGCTCAGCATTAAAGACAGTGGCATAGGCATACCCCCGGAGGAGATACACCGAGTGTTTGACCGTTTTTACCGGGTAGACAAAGGGCGTTCCCGGGACTACGGGGGGACCGGGTTAGGTCTCTCTATCTGCAAAAAAGTGGTGGAAGCCCACGGGGGCAAAATTTGGATGGAAAGCGAAGTGGATCGAGGGACCACGGTGTGGTTGACTCTTCCCGCTGCCGATTAATTCCAGGCAACTAGCAAAAGGGGTTCAGTTCAGTATGGAAAAGCTTAAAACAGCCTTGTTGGTTTTACTGGTGGCTACCAGCTTAGTCTTGACCTACTTGCTGTGGTACGAAGAACCCGATTACGAGGAGGCCGCTGTTGCCGGCCAGGAGCCTTTTATCTTTGAAGAGCCCCGCTCCAGGGAAGAAGCCCTAAATCCCTACCGGATTCTTTTACCCGGGGAAGAGAAAGAATATCAAGCCCTACTTCCAGAAATGGAAGGGTATAGTCCCCTCTGGGAAGCTGCCAAGGATCACCTCTTGACGGGGAAAGATCGGGAAGGACTGCAGAGGACTTCCCCTCCCGAGGGAGATCCAGGGCTAAAATTATACTTCGATCCTCCCTGGCCCTTGGAAGGGGAGGAAAGCGAAGGCGATGTAACAATTTTGCAGGC
>CAZXDQ010000016.1:7128-9572 GCA_964639405.1 uncultured Syntrophomonadaceae bacterium
GAGGATGAAGAGGAAGAAAAAAGAGGCAGCTGGGTAGTAACTGCTACCATGGAGGGGCAAGAGGAAGAGATGTTTTACCGCATCCCTTCCCGGGAAATAGATGAAGAGCTGCTTCGGCTAATTGAAACGGCAAAAGAACACTCCCGGCTTTACCAGTATTTGGAGGAAGATCAACTTATCGAAGAAGAGGAAATACTGGTGGCGGAGGCCCCGGCCAGGCTATTCCTTCCTGGAGGAGAGATAGAGATGCCTCTTCTGGAAATTAAAAAGGAAGAAATAGCCACCGATGAACTTTTGCAAGCCATATTCCTGGACCCCAACCTGGTAAGAAAAGTGGAAGAACGGGAAGAAAAAATTTACACTGACGGCGAGAGGGGACTAACAGTGGCGGACGGAACCTTTCAGTATTCCTTCCCCCGGTTGGAAGAAGGGGAGGTTTCTCTTTCCTATTTTCAGGCATTAGAACAGGCGGTGGAGTTTTTGTGCAACTACGGAGGTTGGCCCTCCCAGTTGCGTCTGGACACCATTAATTTTGTGGAACACGATCCCCTGATCCGCAGGCAGGACAGCTATTACGCTCGCTGGCAACTCTATCATCGGGGGCTTCCCCTGGTGGGAGCAAGGGGTGGGGTTCAAATGACTTTTAACGATCAAGGTTTGATAGAGTACCACCGCTATCTTGGTATGCTCCAGGAACAGGAGGGTAAAATCACCATGGCTCCTCCCCTGAAGGCCCTGGAAAAAGCCGCCGATTGGATGAGGGAAGAGGGAGTCCCAGAGGAAGAGGGACCGGCACTGCGCGCAATGTATCCCGCCTATTATGTTCCCGAGGTTTGGGAAGGGCAAAAGATTCACCCGGTTTGGGTATGTGAATTTGAACAGCAGCAGATTATTATGCGGGGGGATAATCTGGAATTTTTATACCAAGGAGAAGATGATTATGGACTTCTCCAAAGCTAAGTCGGTACTTATAGGGCTATTCCTGTGTTTAAACTTCTTTTTAGGCTACCAGTTGGTGCAAATGCACCAATGGGTAACATTTCCAGAAGGATTCTTGGGAGAAGGAGCGAATCCGGAAGACGAGGAAAGGCTTGAGGAAATGTTGGAAGAGTACAATTACCAGCTCCAGGGGGATTTTCCACGGGGCACCTTGGAGAAATCTTTTCTCCAGGTCCGGCCCCCTGCTTGGGAAGAGGAAGAGCTCCTGGCAAGGTTTTTTGGCGAAGATAAAGAAAAAGTAGAGAAAGAATCCCGGGAGGACACCATGGTTTACCGCCATCAGGGGGGGGAATTAATCATATATCACCATGGAGCTTACCGCTATTCTCCTCCCCAGGATGACGAAGAGGGAGAGGCAGAGATGGATGCAGGACAAGCCAGGGAATTAGCGGAAGATTTTATAGAAACCCATCAGTTGAAACCGGAAGACACCATCCATAGTCTGACTCTACAAGAAGAGGATGGCTTTTACCTGGTGTATCATCAGGAATGGTTGGATCTCCCAGTTTACGCCAGTTATTTGATGGTGACGGTGGAAGGAGAAAGGGTTGCCCAGGTGGAAAGCTATTGGCCAGAAGTAAAAGGACTGGAAGAGGAGAGGGAAATGGAAATAATTCCGGGAGCCGCTGCCCTGGTCAGATTTATGGAGGACCGGGGGGTTAGCCACCAGGGAGAAGTGGTGGAAGACGTAGAATTGGGTTATTACAGTATTGAATACGATGCAGAAAAGTGGGAAGTGCCGCCGGTGTGGCGTATTGTATTAGAAGGAGGGGAAGTTTATTACCTGAACGCATTTACCGGCAACCTGGAATATCCTCCAGAAGAGCAGCAAAGCAGAAAACATAAAAGGTGGGGTGTAACTTGTCAGAGCTAATTATACCAGGAAGTCAACCTTTGCGGGGAAGCTTAAGAGTAAGTGGGGCCAAAAATGCGGCAGTAGCGGTATTAGCGGCTACCATTATCTCGGGCACCCAGGTGCGGGTAGAAAATTTGCCCGACATTACGGATGTGAGCACTCTGTTGGAAATCCTTCAGCAAATGGGGGCTAAGGTGCGCAGGAGAGGAAGAAATACGGTGGAAATATGCACGGCCAATATAAACAACAACTATGCTCCTCCTTATGAGCTGGTGAAAAAACTGCGGGCGTCCTCCTATTTTATGGGAAGCCTGCTGGCACGCTCAGGAAAGGCGGAAATTCCCGTGCCCGGGGGATGTGAACTGGGCCCCCGGCCCATCGATCAGCATTTAAAAGGATTTAACGCCTTAGGCGCCGATACAGAGGTGGAACACGGTTTAGTAAAGTTAAAGTCCCGGGGTTTAAAAGGCACTCACGTTTACATGGATATTGTCAGCGTAGGAGCTACCATTAATCTGATGCTGGCAGCTTCTACGGCGGAGGGGCGCACTGTATTAGAAAATGTGGCCAAGGAGCCGGAAGTGGTAGA
>CAZXDQ010000016.1:9672-13805 GCA_964639405.1 uncultured Syntrophomonadaceae bacterium
CGGCGGAGGGGCGCACTGTATTAGAAAATGTGGCCAAGGAGCCGGAAGTGGTAGATGTGGCCAACTTTTTGAATGCCATTGGCGGTGAAGTGCGGGGAGCAGGTACGGACATTATCCGGGTAGATGGGAAGAAAAAATTCCAGGAAGCCACCCATACCATTATTCCCGACCGCATAGAGGCAGGAACATTTTTAATGGCCGCTGCTGCTACCGGCGGGGATCTCTGCTTAAGGGAAGTTATCCCCCAGCACCTGGATGCCGCCATGGCTAAGCTGGGGGAAGCGGGCATTGAGGTCAGCTCCTCGGAAGACACCATATGGGTGCGGGGCGGGGAAGAATTCGAGCCGGTCGATATCAGGACTTTTCCCTACCCCGGATTTCCTACCGATCTCCAACCCCTGGCCATGGTGTTGTTGACCAAGGCCCGGGGAACCAGCGTGATTACTGAAAATATCTTTGAAGGCCGCTTCAAGCATGTGGACGAGTTAAAGCGCATGGGAGCCCAGATAAAAGTGGACGGTAGAACCGCTTTAATAGAAGGGGGCACTCCCCTCTCTGGAGCTCCGGTAAAAGCCACCGATTTGCGGGCGGGAGCTGCGCTGCTGGTAGCAGGATTGGCCGCCCAGGGGGAGACGGTCCTGAGCGGCATGGAACACGTGTACCGGGGCTATGAAAACCTGGAAGAAAAGCTGAGCCAGCTGGGAATAAACCTTAAACTTTCCCGGGAGGAGAAAAAGTCCAGGAGCATGGGAGGATCAATGGAAACCTGAGGCTTGGTTGGAGAAAGGAAGGCTCCCCCTTCAGGAATAGGGGATGAATATTAGATTTTGCTGCTTTTGATTAGGCACCAGAGCTACATACTTTTCTACCCCGACCTTTTATAAATACTGCTCGGGGAATCCCTAAAGTATACGAGGCATGGGGTCTGCTGGCTGGTGGTGATCTGCCTGAAGGCTCTTTACTCTTTAGAGGCCTTATTGTAAACTAGGTAATGTAAATAAGAAAGTGAAATTTTTGGTCCAGTTAGCGGTCCAGTTAGCGAGGTGATCCCCATGAGTTTATACGAAAATTTCCACCATCACCGGGAAGAAACTCGCCAGCCGGTGTGGCTTTATTTTTTGGTAGGAGCGCTAGGAGTGCTGCTGGGGGGATTCCTGCTGGTTATGCTGTTTTTATTTATGGGAGGAGTGCCCGGTTTGGGTTGGTTTGCCTCTCCCCAGGAAAATGAACCAGAAGAAGGGGCAGTGGAAGAGAGGGTGGTGGAGGAAATGCCTCCACCCCAGGAGCACCAGGAAACAGAAATAGTAAACGCTGCCGAAGAAGTTTCCCCTACCGTGGTGGGAGTAAGCAACTACCGCCGGGGGATAGGCCCGGAAGGGGAAACATTGCAGGAGCAGGGCACGGGCTCGGGAGTTATCATGGATCCCCAGGGAATAATACTGACCAACCACCACGTAGTGGAAGGTGCCGATGTGGTGAGAGTGGTTTTTGAGGACCGGGAAGTAGAAGAAGCGGAAGTCCTGGGCAAGGACACCGAAACCGATCTGGCAGTTTTAGCAGTAGAAACCAATCGAGAACTGGACTACGCCTCCTTTGGAGAAACGGAAAACCTCCGTCCGGGAGAGACCGCAGTGGCCATAGGAAACCCCCTGGGGCTGGCTTTCCAGCAGACGGTCACCTCCGGGGTCATCAGCGGCACCGAGAGGCAAGTGTTGATACCGGGCAGCGAATACCGCCACACCTTTGTGCAAACCGATGCCGCCATCAATGAAGGCAACAGCGGAGGTCCTTTGATCAACGTCCGGGGGGAAGTCATCGGTATCAATACAGCCAAGGTACTGGATCCTCGGGTGGAAGGCATTGGTTTTGCCATCCCCAGCGAAACCGCGGAGCAAGTGCTTCAGGACATCCGGGAACACGGGGAAGTGATCCGCCCTAACATTGGAATCACTCTGATTGATTATGCGGAAATCACGGGAGACATTTCCGATGGCGGGGTTTATATAGAAGAAGTTTGGGCGGAGCCAGCCCGGGAAGCAGGTCTGCAGGAAGGCGATGTTATTGTAGCAATGGAAGGGCAAAGCATTGATTACCAGGCCCAGCTTTTTGATATCCGCCTTCATTATTCTCCGGGAGAAGAAGTGGATATGACCGTCCTGCGGGATGGTGAGGAAACTACCCTTACCGTAACCCTGGGCGAGCCCGTAGATCCTCAAGAACTATTTCAATGAAGGTCTCCCCTATACTTTACCAGGTTATAGTAGCTGGCTACAGAAAGGGCTGGGAAAGGCTGGTTGGGTGAAAAAATAGAGTTATGGAGTTCTGGATGTGAAAAAAGCTCTGCTGCTGTTTGTAGACGGTATAGGTATGGGGGAAGAAGACTGGGAGAAAAATCCCCTGTTTTACACGCCCACCCCCCAACTCTCTTCCCTGCTGGGGGGAAAGAGTCTGGTGTCTAAAAGCGCCGGTTATCACGGAGAGCAAGCCTCTCTGGGGGAACTGGACGCCAACCTGGGAGTGCCCGGCGAGCCCCAAAGCGCTACCGGCCAAGCGGCTTTATTTACCGGGGAAAACGCGCCACAGCTTTTGGGTTATCACCTGAATGGATTTCCTATTGACCAACTAAGAGAACTCCTGCGCACTTCCAATGTTTTTTCCCGGTTGTTGCAGCAAGGAAAAGAAGTAACTTTTATAAACGCTTATCGCACGGAATTTTTCCAGCACCACCTTCCTTACGGTCTTCCCCACGGTTATTCATGTTCTACCCTCATCACTTATTATGCCGGAGTTCCCTTCCGTTCACTGGAGGATCTTTCCCAAGGGAACGCTGTTTATATGGATATTACCAACCAGCTGTTGCAGCAGATGGGTTACCGAGTAGAGACGGTTACTCCCCGGGAAGCGGCACAAAGGTTGGTTCGCCTGAGCCGGCATTATAATTTGGCCCTTTTTGAATACTTTTTAACCGATATTGTGGGCCACAAAAAGGATCAGGAGCGGGCAGGGGAAGTGGTTTTCCAGCTGGATCAGTTTGTGGGGGAGATAGTTAAAAACATAGACTTTCGAGACACCCTGCTGTTGTTAACCAGCGATCACGGCAACCTGGAGGATCTGTATCACTCCCTCCACACTCGCAATCCGGTGCCCCTGTTTTTGGCAGGCAATTCCCAGGGGAGGGAAATCTTCCTGCAGCGGGCTTCCAGCCTGGTAGACGTGACCCCCCTGTTGATAGAGTACCTGAACGCCCCGGAGGTTTCTTGATGAAGCAGATGCGCATACTGGCTGTGGGTAAACTTAAGGAAGCCCATTGGAAAGCGGGGGTGGAGGATTATTTGTCTCGGGTTAACCGTTATCATCGCCTGGAAGTGGTGGAAGTAAAAGAGAGCCCCCGGGAAGGGTCTGCTGGGCGGGAAGAAGAAGCTACCCGCCTGCTAAAAGCCATGGATGCCTCTGCCTATAACGTGTCCCTGTCGCCGGAAGGGACTACCATGAGTACCGAAGCCCTGGCCCGTAAGCTGGAAGAGTTAATGAAAAGGGGAAGCAGCCGAATAGACTGGATAATAGGGGGGCACGAAGGTTTGGCCTCGGCAGTAAAAGATCATTCCCAGCTGGTGCTTTCTTTGTCCAAGCTAACTTTTCCTTACCAGTTGTCTCGGCTGATCCTGGCGGAGCAGATCTACCGCTGTGCTAAAATAATCCGGGGGGAAAAGTACCATCGATAGATCGAATCGAGTAGTAACCATTCTGCTAAACTAGTGGCGGGTTAGGGGGTAAAAAATGATCCTGGAAACGCTGGCGGTGGGCATTTTTGTAGCTAACTGCTACGTATTGGGTTGCTCCCGGACAGGAGAAGGAGTAGTGTTGGATCCCGGGTCCCAGGGGGACCTTATCCTGAAAAAGATACAAAAACACGGATTAGCGGTTAAAGCTATTGTAAACACCCATGGGCATCTAGATCATCTTATGGCCAATGCGAGGGTCCAGCAGGGGTGTGGGGGCGCGGAAGTGTTGCTCCCCCAGGGTGATGCCCGCTTGTACCAAAAGCCGGGATTCCCCCTTTCTCTACTGGCCAAAAGGCTGCCTCCCCCCGACAGACTGTTGCAGGAAGGAGATACTATTAAATTCGGAGATTT
>CAZXDQ010000017.1:0-13796 GCA_964639405.1 uncultured Syntrophomonadaceae bacterium
TATAGGCCACATAAACCCCTTACCAGCCTCCCAGGACAGTATCAGCTGAGGGATTTTCTGCGGTACCAAACCCCCGCTCCCACCACTGCAGCGATTATTACAAAAGGCCAAATTCGCAGCAAAAACGCCACGGTAGATACCAGGACCGCAGTAAACCCCCGCCAACCCTCCTGGAAGCTGAAAAGGAATTCTTCCCCCACGTTTTCTGGCTGGGGCGTGCCTACTTTTTCCTGCTCGATGAGCACCTGGAGGTAAGAATAGGTGGTGGCCCTTTCCAGGTACTCCATCCGACCCTGTATCCTTTCTATCTCTTCCCGGACTCGTAATAACTCCCTTTCCAGTTCCAGCCAATCCTCTATCTCTTCGGCTTCTTCCATCATCTCCAAAAGGCGCCCTTCCTGTTCTTCCTTAACTTCTTTGCGAGCCTTCAGATCAATGTATTCTTCCGTTACCTCTTCGGTGGAAACGTCTTCCTTCTTTAGCCGGGCAGTTCCAGATACCCCCTCCAGCAGTTCATCAAAATTTTACGCTGGCACCCGCAAGTTGTATTCCACCCTTTTCCTTTCCCCTTCTTCTTCAAAGGAAGATTCTTCCACGTATCCGCCCAAATCCTCGGTCAGCCCCCGCACTTCTTGAGAAACCTCCCTCACCTGGTCAACTTGAAGATGCACCTTTCCTCTCTTGATAATCATTTCCCGGGAAATATCCCTTTCACCAGACCCTGCAGTCTCTTCAGCCCCTGGTTCCCGATCAGGGGAAACTTCTTCCTCCCTTTCCTCCCGTATTTCCTCTTCGGAAACTTCTTCCCCCTCCGGTCGATCAGCTTCTGGACGCACTTCCGACTCTTCCATTGCCCCGGGAAAGCCGGTTTGCAAAATCCCCGCCAAAATTCCCGCCATTAACAGCACTACCACTGCTGCCACCGTCAACAAGTCTTTCCTGGTTCTCATTTTTGGCCCCCCTTATTATTCTTTTATACACTTAACCCCTATAACTGGCAAAATGCCTCCTTACTCGTTCCAAGGTGCCGTCGGTCCCGAAGTGTTCTTTGCGGTAAGCCCTGATAATGCTTTCCTGATAGTTCCTTTTAGCTACCTGGCGCACAATCTTCCTTTTATAGTTATGACGAAGGGAATGGTTTTCTGGTTTCTTGTCCTGGTCTTGTGGTAACTGGTTTTATGTCAAGGGGATAAGCAAGCACCGCCAACCCCAGTAACTCCAATAATCGCCCTTCCTCCAAAAAACTTCCCCCTATGAGGGAAAATAATATGAAGGAAAGTAATATGAGGGAAAGTGCTTATTGACAAGGGGGGAGGATTCGTGATAAAAATAGTTAGGCATACCTAACACATGTTGAAAGTGCCCGCCGGAGACCAGAAGATTATGAAGCAAGGGTACCCGAGAGCAAACGTAAAGAAAGGAGATACTTAGTTGACTTTCAAGCACGCTCTGCTGTGGATTGCGGGAATAGGAATAATTACTTTTGCCGTCTTGTTCTTGGGCTGGGAGGAAGTTAGTTCAGCCCTGGCAAAGGCCGATCCCTGGTTTCTGCTGGGGCTTTTCGGGTTACAGCTGGTAACCCTTTCCCTGATCGCTTTTCAGTGGCAGTACCTGCTGAATAAAACCAGCCACTACCTCCCCCTTAGAAAGGTGATGGCCATAAATTTAGCCGGCAGCTATATTGAAAGCGTTACCCCTTCGGTAAAATTGGGGGGAGAAGCAGCCAAAATCTTTTTGCTCAGAAAAGAAACTGACCTCTCTTATCAACAGCTGGCGGGGGTTCTGCTGGCTCACAAATATCTTTCCCTGCTTCCTTTTCTGGGATTGGCCGCCTTTTTTCTAGCCCTGGCCTTCACCCGTTACCAACTACCTCCGGCTACTTATCTCGCTTTCTTCCTTCTCCTGGGCTTTTTTTCTCTTCTCTCCTGGATGCACTACCGGGGCGGAAAAAAGGGAGAGGAAACCGGCATCCATAAAAAGTTTGCGGAAGAAAGGAATGACCCGGAAAATAGCTCTTCCCCCTCCGCTGGCAGCTCAAATGTTGTCTCCGTCCCCCCGGAAGATGCGGGGTGGTTTAAGGGCAGGTTAACCTCCAAAATCATCCGCTCTCTTGGCGGCAAATTCTCTGCTCTTACGGAGTTTGTCAACAGAGCTTCTATCCATTCCCGGGAACTGGCAACTCCCGGGGAAAAGAGGAACCTGCTCATAATTTCCACCATCATATGGTTCCTTTACCCGTTAAAGATTTACCTGGTAGCCCACATGCTGGGACTGGAACCCAGCCTGGTTACCGCAGCCATAGTGGCCTTCACCGCCTATGTAATAAGCATGGTGCCTGTACTCCCCGGGGGCTTGGGCACCTTTGAGGGAAGCATGGTATTAATGTTTACTTTAGGGGGCTACGATCCCGCCCAAGGACTGGCGGTGGCTTTGCTTTCCCGCCTGGTAACCTTCTGGTTTCCCTTGATCCTGTCCGCCGTGGCAGCAGCTTACATGACCGTTCAACACACCCGGCACCAACAGCCCAGCCAGGGGGGATAAGAATAAGCCCACCGTTAACCAAGCTAGCAGGCGGGCGGGAATCTTATGAAAATCATTAGCTAAACTACAGAAGCACAAACCATAGGAGCAACCCTTGCCTTTGGGGGCTCCCCCATCTTTGACCAGATAGGAGGACTAACATGGCTTCCATTAATACTAAAGCTAATACTAAAGCCTGGCAAAGGGAATACTTCCCACTACCAGAGAGCTCAAAAGCAATAGAGGAAAAAAAGCAGGGGAAAAATAAGACTTCCTCCCCCGGCGCTGACAAGCTGGAGGATGACCCATTAAAGGGCGCCTTTGCCCGAAAACCTCCGTTTTTCTCTATATCACAAAAAATGGAAAGAGTGGCTTTTTCCCTGCCCTGGGTATCCAAATGGTACTTTTGGCTGTTCTACAAGAGAATGCTGCAAAAAGAAGTGGCCCTGGCCCGAACAGCTTCCCCCCAATTAGCCCCAGGGGCCCAGGTGCTGCATGTGGGTAGCGGAGCTTATCCTTACACTGCAATCTTTCTGGCTCGGCAGGGTTATAGGGTAACTGCCCGGGACTGCCACCCGGAAGCAGTAAAAATTGCCCGGCAAGTAATCCAGGAGCTGCAATTAGAGGACTACATCACCCTGGAGTGGGGTGAGGGTTTCGACCAAAACACCAGGCACCATTACGGCGCGGTGTGGGTTTCCTTGAATGTCCACCCCAAAGAAGAAATCCTAAATAACGCTCTGTTCTCCTTAAAAAACGGAGGGGTGTTGATCTACCGCAATTTACCTCGTTGGCTGGCTTTCTGCTGCCGTTCTCCCCAGGGCTCCCATGAGGAAAGGGGCCCCTTGGAGGAGCAGGGGCTGGATCCGAATCTCCTGATAAAAAAGGAGAGGCCTTTGCTGGGGGGTGAAAGTGTACTGGTTAAGAAGCCCAACCACGGGGAAACTTGCCCCTCCGGAAAATTTTTTTACCCCTCTGCTGTTGACAGCGGTGCGCAGGATGTGATAAAAAAAAGTTAGGTTAATTTAACAAAAGCAGTTCTTTTTATTTTCCCTGGGAGTTAGGTGTTACTAACTTAATTACCTTGACCACTAACCAGAACCAGGAGTTGAAATGCAGCTATGACCAAAAAATGGACTATCCCTTATCTGGTATCTCTAATGGAAAAAAAGATAGCCTCCCATAGATTGCTGGTTTCCCTGCTTTCCCGTTATTACCGAAAGGTAGTTAGCAGGGAAGTAAACCTGGCGGGCGTAACTTCTGCCGATCAGGTGCTGTGCGTGGGATGCGGGGGTATACCTTCTACCGCTATCCAGACGGCAAAGCTCACCGGAGCCCAAGTATGGGCTATCGATATAGATGGAGAAGCGGTGGAAGCCGCCCGTCGGTCTATCGCTTCCTTAAAAATGGAAGAGCAGATTATTGCGGCTGAAGCAGACGGCGCCGGAGAAATCCCCTTTTCCTTCAACGTTGCCCTGGTAGCACTCCAGGCGGAACCCAAAAAAGAAATCCTGGATAATCTGACCAAGCAAGGTGAGCCAGGAGTGCGGCTGGTATTCCGCCGTCCCCGGCACCACCTTTTTGAGCAATATGATCTGCTGCCATCTCGACCTGTCCCTGACCGCCAGGTATTGCAACAACAACCCACTTTTGATTCTTCGGTCCTGTACCTGGGGAATCAAGAGAACCAGGGAAATCAGGGGTCGTTTCGCCACCTAAAAGCACCGGCGTATTAGGGGCAAGCCGGAGAAAAAAGCACAACACTCCGCAAGTTCTTTAATTGCACCCACCAATTACCTGCCCTGTTGAACTTGCAAGCTTTAAATAGCAAAAATTCCATGCGGAGAGGTGATAACCATTGCCAACCCAAAATCAAACCCTTAGTCCCCACGCTCCCGGTAAACTGCCGGAGACTCGCAGCGTTAATTCAATTCCGCAAGCCAAGCTGGGGGAATTAACTATAGATCAGCTATCTCCCCAGCAGGAAGGCATAATAACCCGGCTGCCGGATAATTCCCTGCTGCCCTTTTTGGGGTTAAGGCCCGGCAAAAAGCTCAAACTGGTATCCCGGCAGCTTTTTGGCGGCCCCCTGGTAGTGGAAACGGAAGGGAGAAGCATTGCTCTCAGCCGTCCCCTGGCCCAGCAGATAAATGTAAAGCATCCCGCTTATTCTTCTCCCGTGGTGGAAGTAAATGGCTGAAACGGTTCTGCTGATGGGCCTGCCCAATGTCGGCAAAAGCGTCATATTCAACCTCCTCACCGGAATGAACGTAAGGGCAGCCAACTACTGCGGAACTACCGTGGAATTCGCTGCCGGAGAGATGAAGCTCCAGGGGGAAGTGTATACTCTGGTGGATGTGCCCGGCACTTACTCCCTAAACGCTACCAACGAAGCAGAAGCAGTAGCAGTGGAAATGCTGCAGGGAGGAAGGTACTCTTACCCTTCCAGCGGCGGGGGGAGCCACTGCGAAGAAACCTCCTGTCCCTTCTTTCAGGGGGGAAAGCCTTCTGCCATCCTATGCGTGGTAGACGCCGGCAACCTGGAACACAGCCTCTACCTTCTGCTCCAACTGCTACAACAAGATCTCCCGGTAGTAGTGGCTTTAAACCGCAGCGACCTGGCCCGGGAAAAAGGCTATCAGATAGATCTGGAAACCCTCTCCCATGAGTTAAAGGTCCCGGTAGTGCCCACGGTAGCGGTTACGGGCGAGGGGATAGAAGACTTAAAGGAAGTACTATCCCGCCAACTTTCGGCAACTCATAAATCCGCTCAAATCGAAAGCAGAAAAGGTGACCAAGCAGCAGCAAAGGAGGTTTCCTGGGAACGGGTAGAACGCCTCTGCCAGCGCATGTGGAAACAGGAAGAAAGAAAAGCCCTTTCCTGGAGGGAGCACTGGAACCACCGTTTAACCAGTCCCTGGCCAGGCTTTCCTTTGGCTGTAGTAATTATCGGTCTTATCTTTGCCCTGGTGGTCGGATTGGGCATGGGCCTGCGCCAGTATCTGCTGCTCCCCTTCTTTCAAGGATTAGTGTTCCCCCAGATAGAAGCAGGGGTGTCCGCCCTGCTACCTCCGGGCATTATCCAGAATATCCTGATTGGAGAATACGGATTCCTGCTCAAAGGGCTGGAATGGCCTTTTGCCCTGGTGCTTCCTTACGTTATATCTTTTTATATAGCTTTGAGCTTTCTGGAAGACAGCGGCTACCTTCCCCGCCTGGGTATTCTGCTGGACGGTCTCCTGAACCGCATCGGGCTCCCGGGGTCCGGAGTAATTCCTTTACTGCTGGGCTACGGCTGCGCCATACCTGCTATACTCTCCACCCGAGCCTTGAACTCCCACAAAGAAAGGGTTATCCTCACCTCTATGGTGTGCCTGGCAGTCCCCTGCATTTCCCAGACCGGAGCATTTATAGCCCTGCTTTCTGCCCATTCTATTTCCTTGATGGTAGCAGTCTTTCTGCTGGGAATCGCCGCCATGATAGCAGTAGCCCTGGTCTTAAACCGATTCCTGGAGGGAAGACCCCCCATGACCCTTATGGAAATTCCCGAACTGCTGCTGCCCCGGGGTGACGTGCTGTTTAAAAAACTGTGGCTGCGGATAAAGAATTTTTTGATGGATGGGGCCTTCCCCATGGTCATAGGAGTAGCCATTGCGGCCTTCCTGTACGAAACCGGCCTGATGATCACCCTGGGCGAATGGATGCGCCCCCTGGTGGTCAACTGGTTAGGGCTGCCCTCCGAGGCCTCCGTCCCCTTGATTCTCGGCATCCTGCGGCGGGAACTAACCGTCCTCCCTCTTATGGATATGGACCTAAACCTCCTGCAGCTATTCGTGGGAGCCACGGTGGCACTCTTTTACGTCCCCTGCATTGCAGTAGTAGCCAGTTTGATTCGGGAATTTAAGGCAAAAATGGCAGTGGGAATACTGCTGATGACTACCGTAGGGGCTTTTCTGGTGGGAGGATTATTCTATCAACTGGGCAGCCTGCTGATTTAACTAACGCGGCAATACCAAAAAAGGGGCTCCCCTTGAATAGTAGGGTTCCCCCTGTTTGCTGGCCGGTTGGTTCCTAGTTGCCTAATTTGTTTCCCAAATTTCCCTGTATCCAAGCATAGTAATAAGCATGATAAAAAAACCGTCCGAAGGGTTATAATCGAAGGTTAAGGCTGGGTTAGGGGCAATCCCAAATAATCAAACACCGTGCTCCTGATACGGTAATAAACCTGCTCGCGGTTTTCTACCGTAAGCTCCCACCGGGTAGTTTCCGGGCGTTTTTTTAGTTTATCACAGAAAGGCTCCGGTTTAGCCATGATGGTTGCCACCACCGGCAGCGGCGCCTCCATGACCTGGAGCACCGTCTTCCGGAATTGATCAGAGAAAAGCTCCATTTTGCCAATTTCATCCAGAATAATACATTTGGGATCTCCGCTGTTTAAGGCTTCCTCCAATTCCTCCAAAAACGGATCCAGGGTCTCCGGTCTCACTCCATAACGGCTCACCCGGTAAGAAGAAGAATAATCCACACTGGCCAAGGTAGTCCGCAGGGAACTGGTCAGGGACACCAGTTCAAATCCCCTTCTGCGTCCCGATTGGCGGATTTCTACAGTATAAAATCCCGTAGCCTTGTCCCCCAGCTCCCTGGCCAACTGCGCCAAAAGGGTGGTCTTGCCAGTACCTGGAGCGCCGGAAAGGAGGAGCTTGGGAGGTGTTTCCGGTGGTCTTTCTCCTGACATACCTACCCACACCCCTTTCTGGAAAAAGCAAAAAATCGCCAAATCTAAGGCAAAAACGCGGGATTGGGTGGGGGCTAACTCCCTCCTGTGCTTATAGGTTTCACCCTGGAAGAGCGCCACCTTTGGGAATAACCTCCACCAGTTAGTTATTTTATTTCTTTTTGCGGTAAACCACTCCCCGCAGAAGGGCTACTGGTTCCCTTTCTTCTTTTCCTTCCCCTTTTTCCACTTCTATACTGTAGATGCCCGTAGAACGGGTAAGATGCTCTTCCCGGCAGGTGGCGGTTAATTTTTCCCCCGGCCCAGAAGGAGCCAAAAAGTTTGCACTCATCTGCAGAGCCACTGCCGTTCCCCGGGAATTGCTGGCCAAACCAAAGGCGGTATCGGCCAGGGTGAAAAGGGCTCCCCCATGGGTAATACCGTGGAAGTTAGTCATTCCCTCCTCCACCTGCAAACTTACCCTGCTGTAACCAGGAGCCAACTCTTCCAATTCCACTCCCAGCCGGTTGGGGAAATTGTCCTCCTGGTAATAACGATCTTTTAACTCCTGGATATCCTCCAACCAAAACACCTCCAGTGGCTGTGCTCCCCTGCTACTCCAAAGTAGCTGGCAGTTACCCCAAATAAAGGACAAAAGTAAAGCATGAAAGTAAAAGGCTCTTTTAAAATAAACTGTTGATATGGGGCTCATACATTTCAAAAAATCCCTCAAAAATAAATGCAGATAACGGGACAAAGTAGGCAGTCAAGATAATTTAAGGCTACCTTGATCTTCGGCATACTCGGCTCTAATAGGGTGGGGAAATTTGAAGCAGCAGCCCAGCAAAGAAGGAAAGGTAGCCCAGAAGCACCCCTGCTGCCGCCAAATCTCGCCGCCCCATTCGTAGATGCTTCATTTTAGTGCGTCCAGCACCCCCGGTATAATTGCGGGCCTCCATGGCCACGATGAGCTCTTCCCCCCTTTTATAAGCGTTAACAAAAAGAGGCAAAAATACTCCCATGATGCTGCGGGCTCTGCGAAAAATGTTCCCCCGGTCGAAAGCCACTCCCCGGGCCATCTGGGCTTTTACTATCTTTTCCAACTCTTCTCCCAGGGTGGGAACAAAGCGTAAAGCGATTACCATCACCATGGCCAGTTCCTGAGCAGGAACCCCCACTCTGCGGAAAGGCTGAAGAAGGGCCTCCATTCCATAAGTCAATTCCACCATAGAAGTAGTAAAGGTGAGCAGGGTAATTATCATATAGAGGACCAAAACCCGCAGGGCGATGATATTGCCCATGCGTAGCCCCGCGTCGGTAACTTCTAATATCCAGGCAGAAAAAATAACTTCCGCTTGCGGTTCCGTGTATAAAAAGAGCTGAAACACCCACATTAGCGCCAGAATAGGGATCATGGGTTTCAATCCTTTCAAAGCAAAGCCCAGGGGAATCCGGCAAAGAAGTAGGAGAAAGTACAGGGAAAGAAGATAAAAAGCGTAACCCACGTAAATCTCTACAAAAAAAGCCAGGGCAATAAGCAAAGCGGCAGCAATAATCTTGGTGCGAGGATCCAGGTAGTGTACCAAGGATTGGGTGGGAAGATAAATCCCTAAGGTCAAATTTTTGGTTAATTCCATGCTCGCTTCACCTCCCCGCCTTGCAAAACCGTATCTATGGCTTCTACAGCTTCCTCCAGGTCTAAAATCCCTGTCGGAATTTCCCAGCCCTTTTCCCGAAGAAGCTGTAAAATGGTCACTATCTGGGGCGGCTCCAATCCCAAGGAGCGAAGGCGTTCTTCCTGGGAAAATATTTCTTCGGCAGAACCATCCATTACCAGCCTGCCGTGGTCCATCACTACCAGGCGCCGAGAGAAGCGGGCTACTACATCCATGCTGCTGGAAATAAGCACAATAGTTAATTCCTCGTCCCAATGCAGCCTTTTGATTACTTCCATAATATCTTCCCTGCCCCGGGGATCCAACCCGGCGGTCAGATCATCTAGCACCAGGACCCGGGGATAAGAAGCTAAAACCCCCGCCAGGGCAGCCCTGCGCTTTTGCCCCCCGCTGAGGGCAAAAATATCCCGGTCCACAAAAGTAGGATAGTCCAAGCCCACTCTTTCCATAGCCTCTTCGGCTCTCCGTTTCGCTTCTTTCGCGGAACAACCCTGTTGCAGGGGGCCAAAAGCCACATCTTTACCCACTGTTTCCTGAAACAATTGATGTTCGGGGTTTTGAAAGACGTAACCCACCTGATGACGTAAAGAAAGCAAATCGGCGCGGGGATCAGAAGTATCCCAGCCCTCTACCATCACCTTTCCTTGCCTGGGAACGTGTAGAGCGTTGAAATGCTGGGCTAGGGTAGTTTTCCCGGAACGGGTAGGGCCTATTAACCCTACCACTTCCCCGTCTTCGATGCGCAAATTGATGTCGAACAGAACCTGTTTTTCAAAAGGAGTTCCCTCTTTGAAACTGTGGTTCAAGTTTTTTACTTCAATCGGCATAGTTCTTGAACCAACTCCTCGGCAAATATGGTGTCTGGGGACAGGTTGTGGCCTTTACGGCGGAGCCCCCGGGCTAGCTGCAGGGGGAAGGGAAGATCCATGCCCAGGCTTTCTGCAGTTTCTACATCCCTAAACACTTCCCGGGGGGTCCCCATGGATTTGATCTCTCCAGCATCCATAATAGCCATGCGGTCAGCGTGGATAGCTTCTTCCATAAAGTGGGTAATAAATACAATAGTAAGACCTTCTTCCCGGTGGAGGTGATGAACTGCAGCAATTACTTCCCGCCGGCTCTGGGGATCCAGGTGAGCAGTAGGTTCATCCAGAACAATAACCCGGGGCCTCATGGCCAAAACTCCGGCGATAGCCACCATCTGTTTTTGACCGCTGGATAGTTCGCTGGGAGCCTGATCCCGGAAAGGGGTTATACCTACCGTATCCAGGGCCCAATCCACCCGCTGGCGGATCTCCTGGGGAGGCATCCCTAAATTTTCCGGGCCAAAGGCCACATCCTCTTCTACCACGGTACTCACCAGCTGATTATCGGGGTTTTGAAACACCATGCCCACCTGGGAGCGGATCTTTTTGATATTTTCCTTCTCCTTGATAGACAGACCGTCTACCAGCACCTCCCCGGAAGTAGGAGTAAGAAGTCCGTTCAGGTGCCGGGCTAAAGTGGATTTTCCCGAGCCGTTCTGTCCGGTTATCGCCAGCCATTCCCCGGCATATATATCCAGGTTCACCCCGTTAAGGGCAAAAACCTCCCTGTCGCTACCGGTGCGGTAGGTGTAATGAAGATTCTGGATGCTTACAAAAGCTGACATGATGCAGATTCCCTCACTTCCAGGGCAACAATTTTTTAGTAGTAGCCCTAAGCCTTAAATTCATGAACGGGAGCAACTTGAACGAGGTTAACTTGCTTCCGCCCTTCTCACTCGTTTGATACCGGTTACCAGTATCACCGTCAGTATAGCACCGACCACCGCTTCTGGAGGTCCGTGCAGCAAACCAACGCTGACTGCCCCTTCAGTGGGCAACCACCCCTGAAATACAGCCACTGACATAACTAGAATGGTATTAGCTAAGGAACCGGCTACCCCGGCAGCGGCGCTGGCTACCACTACGTTGAATCTTTTAAGGCCAAAATAAACTACAAATGCTACTACTCCAATAAACAGGCGGGGCACGATAGCCACTACCGGATCGGTGAACATAGCTGCGCCCGGCCTCAAAAAACTGAACAGACCAAAAATACCTCCGGTGATAATTCCTGCCGTGGGGCCTTCCAACACCCCTGCCAATATGGTGGGAACATGCATGATGGTGGCATTTTGGGCAGGAGTAGGAACCGGAATAAAACCGATTCCCGTATACCCCATAATAATAGTTATTGCCGCCAAAATACCTGAAATCACTATCTTGCGCACTGAAAGCTGCATATAATCCCCTCCCCGTTTCAGGACTTTATTATACTATAAAAATATGAAATATGACAGGTAATCTAGTTCTACAAAAATAATAATTTATCCTGTTGCCCCTTCCAAAGATTGCAACATAATTTCTCAGCCCTCCAGCCGAAGCTAAGAAATACTTTCCCCTTATCAATACCAATATACAAAGTTACTACAGGCCGTAAAAAGCGAACATGGTCAGGTTGCTAATGGCGGAATGACCCGGAACTATAGCCTACGCGACCTGATAGAGAATTGATAGACAGTAATTACTATACAATTATACGATTTTTTTAAGTCAACCCCTGGAAAAAAGTACATCCGGAAAGAGGTAAAATAGATAGAGGTAAAATAGCCCGAGCTACCCCCCCAAAAAACAGACTGCCGCAGTCTAGGCTGCAGCAGCCGTGGGCTTTGACCTTTGCTTTCTCACAAACTACCACCAGGGAAACACCCCCGAACACCTAAAAAGCCTAATTCCCTTCTCTGTCGTCGCTTATGGTATTTCTTTTTCAAAAATAAAAGCGTCAGCAAAACCGGCCCGGTAAGCTTCCTGGAGGCGCCTCCGGGCTCTTTCTTTTTGCGAAAAAGCTCCCACTTGAATACAGTAAAGTACGCGGTCCCCGGTAGGGTCCTTAGAAGGGGTTTTACCTTCTGCCCCTCCTTCCCCGGACATACTTTTTTCTGACTGCTGCTCTCCCCCTTCTAGGAGGGCTTTATTAATACCCTTCACCACTCCCTGGGCCAAACTTTCCACAAAGGCAGTAGACTTCCAAAGCTCTGCTTCCCGGGGATCATCCAGAAAAAGAGACTCTATAAGCACCGCCGGAACCTGGCTGTTTTTTAAAACAAAAAAGTTGGCTTTCTTTCTGCCCCGGTCCACCACCTCATAAGGGGACAACTCTTTCATAATACTTGCGTGAATGAGGCGCTGTTTTTCTTTTTCCGGAGCATCGCTGCTTAACCCCCGATAAATAAACGATTCAAACCCTTCACCTCCCCCAGCATTAGCATGGAGGGAAAGAAACAGATCCGCCTCGCAGTTTCGGCCCTTCTCTACCCGGCTGCCCAGGCTCACATATTTATCTTTCTCCCTGGTAAGGTGCACTTCAATACTGGCCTGCTCTTCCAATTTCTTCGCTGCCAGCAAGGCCAGCTGCAGGTTTACTTCTTTTTCCTGGATTCCGTTGGCTACTGCGCCAGGCTGACGCCCCCCGTGACCAGGATCCAGAACCACTACAGGTTGGCTCATCCTTTTACTCTACCCCCTCTCTTTGAAATTAACTCCTCAAAAAAATTTTAAATCGCCATTACACGGCACTTCCCCATCAATCCCCTTCATTTTTTAGTGCTGCGCACCACTTCTGAAAGACCGTTAATGCTGTAAGTCAACTCCTCCACTTTCCCCTCCAGGCGCACCAACAGGTAAACGCTAACGGCTACGGGAAAGCCAAAGTTGCCTATCAGCCCAGTCATTTCTTCAACCAAGATGCTGTTCACCCCCCAGCCCTCTAACTGCTAATCTTCTTGCTAAATTTAACTCACTGATTCTTTACAGCCCTTCTTAGCGCCCCCTAATAACCAGGTTGATCTTCCTCTTTAGGGGTTTTTGACCTTCCAGCTTCCCCCGCCTTCCCCCATCATTAGCTACCAGCAAACCCGTGAGCCCTGCTTTCCCAGCTCGGGAAAGGGGCTGCTGCTTTTTGTTTTATGACTCTTTTAAAATTTACTGTTGGTAAGTTTAATTACCTTGATTAACTGCATTGTTTCGTCGTCTGCATTCATTCCTTAAGGGATTTTTTAGCTGTTTTAAACCAATATCAACACTTGAATTTAAGTGAGCCTATTTAATTTTGAATAATGATGAATACTACTGCGGAATAACCTGGTTATGCTCTGGGACAATAATAATCAGGGGACAAAAACCGGGAGGACCACCCTGACCAGGCGTTTATGTCAAGTAAATCCTCCCGGTATTCTAACCCCTAAACTACCCTAATCCCTGGGTTACCCTCTAGTGGGGTTTTTTAAAACTCCACTAGGCGTTCCGTTTCCCGGTGCACTACCTGGGCCCTTACTTTTGCCGTAACTTCTCCTCCAGTGGTCAAAAAGATGTTGTTGTCTACCACCGCCTGCATAGCAGCCTCTACTTCCTCGGGCTCCAGATCCTCTCGGGGATCGGGAATGGAAAGAGTGGTGCTTCTGCCTTCTTCATTGCGAAACATCATCTGTAAAGTGCTGGTGGCCATTTAACTCCTCCTCTCTTTAGAATTTTCTCCCTTGCCTACTACGGTTTGGTTTCCTTCCTTTACACTACTTCCATCTCAACTTCATCCAATCGATAAACTCCCTCCACCGGATTCTTTTGCAGTCCCACAAATTCCTGAGCCACCGCAAACAATTCCTCGTTTTCGGTGGTGGACTTAATGTTGGAATAAGTGCGGGTCCTGAGTACCGGTTCCCCCTCCTCGTCAATGTCGGTCTGTAGCCTTAACCGAAGGCGAGAAGCAACTGGTGTAACCTCTACGGGCATGAAATCACCTCCTTTCCTTATGAAGTTGACCGGTGGTGCTGACCGGCGGCTTTCCTGGTTTGGATATTTCTTTTC
>CAZXDQ010000018.1:0-436 GCA_964639405.1 uncultured Syntrophomonadaceae bacterium
AGTTAATTTTAGTTTCCCTGAAGAGGAGCTGGGGGGAGCAGCAATAATAACAATAACAGATATTAACAGAAAACGCAGAACCGGTGGAACTATCCAGGCCGGTTTTTTTACTTTTTAAAGCTTCTTCCTACCGGAAACATGTTTGATTGAAGAGTGGAAGCTAATAGAGCAAGTAAAGGGGGTAATTATGGTGGCTGAATTTGCTGATATTATGGAACACTTGAGTAATTTGTCCAGGCTTAATTTAACTAACGAGGAACAAGAGGTTATGGCTGTCCAGTTAGAAGATGTTTTGGCTGCGGCAGAAAAAGTTCAAGAATTGGATACCCAAGGGGTAGAACCTACCTCCCGGGTTTCTTTGCAACAGCATCTGCGGGAGGATGAAGTAACAGCATCTTTACCAGTAGAAGAAGTGTTGAGGAACTCACCGAATGCT
>CAZXDQ010000018.1:446-13668 GCA_964639405.1 uncultured Syntrophomonadaceae bacterium
ATTGCAAATGTTTCTAGTGCCGCGATTGCAATCTCAGCAAGAATAGTACAGTAAGGGTACTTTTCTTGTGAGCAAGTCCTCCAAAACTATCCGCTTAAAGGATAAAACCGGAGAAAAGGGTATTCACTGTAAAGGAGTGGGTGTGTTTATGGATATATACCGTTTAACCGCTAGAGAGCTTGATACGAAACTTAAGCAAAAAGAACTCAGTTCATGGGAATTGGTAAATTACTTTTTGGATCGAATTGATAAGCTGGATTCCAGCATCAATGCTTTTATCACTCTTTGTCCTGAAAATGCCCTTAAAACCGCAAGAGAAATAGATGATAGGAGAGTCCAGGGAGCAGAACTTCCTTCTTTAGCGGGAGTTCCCATTGCCCTGAAAGACAACATAAGCACCCGGGGAATAGTCACTACCTGCGGTTCTGCCATGTTGAAAAATTATATTCCTCCTTTTAATGCCACGGTAGTGGAGCGGCTTCAAAGGCTTCCCATGCCGATATTAGGGAAAACTAATCTGGATGAGTTCGCTATGGGGTCTTCTACTGAGAATTCTGCCTTTTTCCCTACCAGAAACCCTTGGAACAGAGAAATGGTAGCTGGAGGTTCTAGCGGGGGTTCAGCTGCCGCAGTGGCCACCGGGATGGCTCCTCTGGCTTTAGGATCGGACACGGGAGGATCAGTTCGCCAACCAGCAGCTTTTTGTGGTGTTAACGGCCTACGCCCTACTTATGGGAGAGTTTCTCGTTACGGGCTGGTGGCTTTTGCTTCCTCATTGGATCAGATAGGGCCTCTATCCAAGGATGCTGAAGATGGAAAGCTTTTGTTTCAAACAATAGCGGGTTACGATCCCAAAGATTCTACTTCTTTGAGTGAACGTCCTCAGGCATTTTCTTACCTTGCACCCCCTAAAGAGGAGAAGGACTTGCGGGGGGTGCGTATAGGCCTCATTAAAGAGCAGAAGGGAGAAGGTTTTGATTATCAAGTTTTGGAAAAAGTGAATCAAGTTGCCAAGTTTTTTGAAACCCATGGAGCAACAGTGGAAGAGGTGTCTTTACCCCTGACGCAGTATGCCCTGGCGGCTTATTACCTTATAAATCCCGCGGAGGCAAGTTCCAATCTAGGGCGCTATGATGGAGTGCGTTATGGTTTAAGCCACCGGGAGGTTGCTGATGCCAAAGAGCTGTTTTTCCAGACCAGGGGTGTAGGTTTTGGGCAGGAAGTTAAAAGGAGGATTGTGTTGGGTACTTATGGGTTAAGCGCCGGATACTATGATCAGTATTATTTGCAGGCCCTGAAGGCGCGAACCATGATACGGGAAAGCTCCCATCAGGCTCTTCAGAAGTATCATTTGTTGATGGGTCCTACTACTCCCACCCCTGCCTTTAAAGTAGGAGAAAAGGTGGAAGATCCTCTGGAAATGTATCTTTCCGATGTGTGCACCGTAAACGACCCCTTGGCGGGTAATCCTGCTGTGTCGATGTTGGCGGGGCTTAGCGAAGAAGGGCTCCCCATAGGAGTACACCTGGCTTCCCTTCCTTTTAGGGAATCCTTCCTGCTGGGCGTAGCTCGGTGGTGGGAGCAAAGCCAGAAATTTCCCTTACCACCGCTTAGCTCCCTGGAAGGAGGTGCTTCCCGGTGAGATATCGTCCAGTAATAGGTTTAGAAATACACCTAGAGTTAAATACCGCATCTAAGATGTTTTGTGGCTGCAGCACCGCTTTTGGCTCCAATCCCAACACCCACTGCTGTCCAGTGTGTCTGGGACTACCCGGTAGTCTTCCGGTATTGAATCGCAGGGCTTTGGAATTAGGAATTAAAGCTGCCAGGGCATTGAAGGCCCAGGTAGAAAGGGTTAGCCGTTTTGATCGAAAAAACTATTTCTACCCTGATCTTCCCAAAGCCTATCAGATATCCCAGTACGATCTCCCTTTGGCTCGAGAAGGCACTGTAGTTATTCCTGCCGCGGAAGGGGAAAGATCGGTAAGAATTGAACGTGCCCACCTGGAAGAAGAAGCGGGGAAATTGATCCACGCCGGAGGCTCTATTATGGAAGCGGAGCACTCTTTGGTGGATTATAACCGCTCGGGAATACCTCTTATGGAAATAGTTACTGCTCCCGATTTGTGTTCAGGGGAGGAGGCCCACATATTTTTAAATGAGTTGCGGCTGCTGTTACTTTACAATCAAATATCGGACTGCCGTATGGAAGAGGGCTCTCTTCGTTGTGACGCCAATATATCTTTATCTTCCGAAGATGAGGCTAAACTGGGCACTAAGGTGGAAATAAAAAACATGAATTCGTTTAGGGCGGTAAAGATGGCATTGGATTATGAAATCCAGCGCCAGAAGGAGTTGCTCGCTTCGGATCAGGCAATAATCCAGGAAACTCGTCATTGGGATGAAGATAAGAAAGAAACGTTTTCCATGAGGGGAAAAGAAGAAGCTTCCGATTACCGTTATTTTCCAGAACCCGATTTACCTCCTGTGGAACTGGATCAAGCATGGATAAAAGAAGTAGAACAGGAGTTGACTGAACCTCCCCAAGAGCGCAGACGGCGCTTACAGGTTCAGTACGGCTTGGGGAAAAACGAGGTGGAAATATTGATTTCCACTCCAGAATTGGGCTTTTTCTTTGAAAAAGCGGCTGCTGACTTTTCGGATTTCCGGGAGTTAGCTAACTGGGTTACTGGAGAAGTGATGAGGATTATCCACCAAAACGATCTTGATCTTCCTGAATTGAACCCTTCTTTCCTGGTAGAAACCCTTAGTATGCTGGAAGAAAGTATAATTAATCGTTCGGTGGCTAAAGAGATTCTGGAAGAAGCATTACTGCGAGAAGAGAAGCCGAGGAAACTGGTGGAATCCAGGAATTTAGGCAAAATAACCGGGGCTGAAGCTTTAACTCCTTGGGCAGAAGAAGTTTTACAGGAAAATCCCAAGGCTAAGTCGAGCTATCTAGAAGGAAAAAAGAAAGCTTTAGATTTTTTGATAGGGCAGGTAATGGCAAAAACCAGGGGAAGGGCTGATCCCGAGGAGGTTAAAAATATTTTACAGGACAAGATTAACGGCGTTAGCGAATAAGAAGAGGAGGGGGAACAATTGACTTCTGATATCCGCAGCCTGGCAGTATTGGGCGCTCAATGGGGGGACGAAGGGAAAGGTAAAGTGGTGGACTATTTGGCTTCTCGGGCGCAGGTAGTGGCCCGTTTTCAGGGAGGTAATAACGCCGGTCACACTGTAGTAATTGGAGAGCAAACTTATAAAATGCACCACCTTCCAGTGGGGATACTCTATCCGGGGGTGTGGTGCTTATTGGGGAACGGGATGGTAATTAATCCTGAGGTGTTGGTAGAAGAGTTAACTTCCCTGGAAGAGCGGGGAATTGATACTTCTAATTTGCGCATCAGCGAGCGTGCCCACGTGATACTTCCCTTTCATCGGGCCCTGGATAAAGGGGAAGAAACCTTCCGAGGCAAAAACAAAATTGGCACTACCGGCTTAGGGATTGGCCCAGCTTATGCTGACCGAGCTTACCGTCGAGGCTTGCGCATGGTGGATTTTATAGACAGAGAGGTTTTCCACTCCTGGTTGGAAGAAAACCTCCCCTTGCAGAATGCAGTTTTGCAAAAAATTCATGGACATCCCGGCTTTTCTTTATCAGAAATCAGGGATCGCTACCAACCTCTAGTGGATAGATTGGCCCCTCTGGTTACGGATACTTCTCTGCTGATGCAGCAGCATTTAGATCAGGGGAACAAAGTTTTGTTTGAAGGATCCCAAGGGACCCTGCTGGACCTGGAGCACGGCTCCTATCCTTATGTTACTTCTTCTACTACTACCACTGGAGGAGTAATTTCCGGGTTGGGAATTGGCCCCCGGATGATCAGAGAAGTTTTGGGGGTTATTAAAGCATACACCACCCGGGTGGGGGAAGGCCCCTTTCCCACTGAAGACCTGGGCGAAAAAGGAAATTATATGCGGGAAAAAGGAGGCGAGTTTGGCACAACTACCGGTAGACCGCGGCGCTGTGGTTGGTTCGATGGAGTTATTGCCAGGTATTCTGCCCGCATTAATGGTTTTACTGGTTGGGCGGTCACCAAGCTGGACGTCCTTTCCGGTTTTGAGAAATTGAAGATGGCTACTTCTTATTACCATAAACAAGGTTTACAGGAGGAATTTCCTTCTCAATTAAAGATGCTGCAGGGATGCTTTCCAAAGTACCAGGAGCTTGACGGCTGGGAGGAAGATATTACCGGAGCCCGTAAAATAGAGCAGTTACCACCGGAAGCTCGCCGCTACCTGGAAGCCATTGAAGATCTCACTGGGGTCAAGGTGGTCCTGGTTTCTACAGGACCCGAACGGGAGCAAACAGCCTTATCCCGGGGAGAAATAATATAATCCTGAAAAGAAATGAGGTTGCTAGCCATGGGAGAACAGACATTGGAGAAAAGGGATTTGTGTTACGAAGGGAAAGCTAAGAAGATGTATAGCACTAACCTTCCGGACAAACTGTGGGTAGAGTTCAAGGATGATGCTACTGCTTTTGATGGAGAAAAAAAAGCTACTCTTCGGCGAAAGGGTATTCTCAATCAAGCTATTTCCGCCCATCTTTTTCAGGTCCTGGAGGAGAAAGGGATAGAGACCCATTTCCTGGAGAGCTTGGGAACGGAGGAGATGCTGGTAAAACATCTTGAGGTAATCCCGGTGGAGTTTATTGTGCGTAATTATGCGGCTGGAGGTATATCTCGCAGATTGGGCATTTTAGAAGGGGAAGAATTTTCTCCCCCTATCATGGAATTTTGCTTAAAAGACGATGAGTTGAAGGATCCCATGATAAACCACCATCACATTAAATACTTGCAGTTGGCTTCTTCTCAAGAGATGGAGGAGATGAGCACCATGGCATTTCGCATCAACCAGGTTCTTTTCCCTTATTTTGAATCTAAGGGAATAATTTTGGTGGATTTTAAACTGGAGTTTGGCAGATATCAGGGAAAGATTTTACTTGGAGACGAGATTACCCCTGATACTTGCCGTTTCTGGGATAGAGATACTGGAGAAAAATTAGACAAGGACATTTTTCGCCAGGGGAAAGAGGGCTTAACAGATGCATATCAAGAGGTGTTGAAGCGGCTGCAGTGGGATTGAATCGGCAGTAGTGTCTAAACTATGCTTTAGTGAGGGTAACAAATGACCAGGTACATTTTTATCACTGGAGGAGTGGTTTCATCTTTAGGGAAAGGTATAACTGCCGCTTCTTTGGGATGTTTGCTGAAAAAGCGGGGTCTACGCGTATCAATGCAAAAGCTCGATCCCTATATAAATTATGATCCGGGTACCATGAATCCTTATCAGCACGGAGAAGTTTTTGTAACCGAAGACGGCACTGAAACCGACCTGGATCTGGGCCACTATGAAAGGTTTATAAATGAAAATTTGGGCGCAAGCAGCAATGTAACCACTGGAAAGGTGTATCAATCAGTCCTGGGACGGGAGAGGAAAGGCTTTTATCAAGGGAGCACCGTACAGGTTATCCCTCATATTACAGACAGCATTAAAGAAAACATATCCAAGTTTCCCCCTCCAGAATGCGATGTGGCCATGGTAGAAGTGGGAGGTACCGTGGGAGACATTGAAAGTTTACCTTTTCTGGAAGCTATCCGCCAGTTAAAAGCTGAATGGGGAGAGCAGCGGGCTATTTATGTGCACGTTACTCTGATTCCTCGCCTTTATACTACCGGGGAATTAAAAACTAAACCCACACAGCACAGCGTAAAGGAACTGCGTAGTATTGGTATTCAGCCGGATCTCCTGGTATGCCGATCGGACTTTCCTCTTACCCAAGAAATAAAAGAGAAGGTAGCTCTCTACAGCGATGTCCTACCTCAAGAAGTAATTGAAAACACCAGTTGCGATAATATCTATCAGGTTCCGCTGCAGCTCCAGAAGCAGCGCATGGATGATATGGCATTAAATAAACTGGAGCTTACTCTTCCCCCGGCAGATCTGGGGTCCTGGCGCTCCATGATAAATAAATTCCAACATTTCCAAGAAGAAGTCACCATTGGATTAGTTGGCAAGTACGTTTCGCTTAAAGATGCCTATATAAGCATCCTGGAAGCTCTATTCCATGGAGGTATTGAGGATAGGGTGCGGGTTCACGTGCCTATGATATCGGCCGAGGACTTAGAGAAAGAAGAACAACTACCCCCCCAGATAGAAGCCTGGGATGGCTTAGTCATCCCCGGTGGTTTTGGAGAAAGGGGCATTGAAGGCAAAATTGAAGCCGCTCGCTATGCCAGGGAAAATGAAATTCCCTTTTTAGGATTGTGCCTGGGAATGCAGTGTTCTGTGATAGAGTTTGCTCGTAATGTGGTCGGCTTAAAAGGAGCTCACAGCACGGAATTTTCCCCCCACACTCCTTACCCGGTAATACATCTACTCCCATCCCAGAGTCCGAATACCCCCCGGGGAGGGAGTATGCGGCTGGGGAGCTACCAGTGTAACCTTAAGGAGGACACTTTAGCATCTCAAGTTTATTCCCAGTTTAGCGTAATGGAAAGGCACAGGCACCGCTATGAATTTAACAACGATTACCTTCCTATTTTGGAGAAATACGGTTTAATCGCCAGCGGATTCCACCCTCAACAACAACTTGTAGAGATGGTGGAGTTGAAACACCACCCCTGGTATTTGGGGGTACAATTCCATCCGGAGTTTAAATCCAGACCTGAGACTCCCCATCCCCTTTTTCGCGAACTGGTAATGCAGGCTTTGAACAGAAAGAATAAGAAAAAAAAGAGTTAGCTTGAATAGTGGATTAGGAACCAAGATAGTGTGTTAAAAAGGCAGGTGTACTGCTATTCCACCACCGGGAGAAAGCTGCGGAGTCTTTGCTGTGTATAACCCTTTTCCTACCAAGGAAACTTTGGAGATGGCAATGGCGGGAATGATATCCCTGCAGCACCGAGGACAAGAGAGTGCAGGGATAGCCTATGCAGTTCTAGATGGAGGTAATAGTAATCTGCAGGTACTCAAAGGCCAGGGGTTAGTATCGCAGGTATTTCCCCCGGAATTTTGGCGCAGTATAGAAACTTCTTCAATTATTTCTCATGTTAGATATTCTACCAGCGGAGCCAGCAACTTGGCTGACGCTCAACCCCTGTTGGCAAAAGATAGCAGCGGGCACCATTTGGCCCTATCCCACAACGGTAACCTTTTTCGCCAAAAAGCTTTAAGCAGCAGGTTGATGCATCAAGGCCATATTTTTCATACTTCTGCTGATACGGAAATTCTACTGGCTTTACTCTTCCAGAAACGCCATTTAGGGTTAAAAGAAGCGGTGGTGAATTTGATAAGTGAGGTAGAAGGGGCTTATGCTGCCGTGATAACTAACGGCAGGGAAATGATTGGTTTTAGAGATCGCTGTGGGTTTCGTCCCCTATGTTGGGGGACTCGTGGACGATCCTTTTTCTTTGCTTCTGAAAGCTGTGCCTTGGATGCGGTGGGAGCGAAGAAAGAGGGGGAAGTCCCTCCAGGTGGGTTAGTTCGCTTCTCGGAAGGGGACGTTAATCCCCAGATCATAGAGACGGCAGTTGACAAGAAACAGTCCTTTTGCATTTTTGAATTCGTATATTTTTCTCGACCGGACAGTGAGTTTGGAGGAATAAACGTACATCTGATGAGAAAACAGGTAGGCTCCTTGTTGGGAAACAGGTTAGAGGAGCTGCCAGATATGCTGGTTCCTGTTCCAGAATCTGGCCTTTCTTCGGCCTTAGGGTTGGCGGAATCTACAGGGCTACCCTTGGAAATGGCTTTGCACAAGCATCCCATGGGGGGTAGAACTTTTATTCTTCCCGCGCATCATCAACGAAATGCAGCGGCTAAACTTAAATATAATCTGGTACCTTCGTTGGTTAAAGGTAAAAATATTGGTTTGGTTGATGATTCCTTGGTGCGCGGCACTACTGCTCAACAATTAATATCCCTTTTGAGGGAAGCTGGAGCTCTCAGAATTCACCTGCTTATTTCTTCTCCGCCGTACTGTTATTCTTGTTATTACGGTATTGACGTGCAGTGGCCTTCTCAATTGGCAGCTAGAGAGGAAAATTCTTTAGCTAAAAAGCTAGGGGCAGACAAGATTTCTTTTGCTAATCTGTCAGATCTCTTATCCGCTTTAAATGAAGAAGAGTGCTACTGTACTGCCTGTTTTACGGGGAACTACCCCTTGTAACCCAAGTCTTAGTTGATTTTTTACCGGAGAGATTATTCTGAAACAAAGGATAAGCAGAGGGAGTATCATATGTAATAGTGAGGTGGCACTAATGGAAGAAAACCGGGGTGCTTTTTATGCTAGTTCCCAAGAAGCTTTTCCTGCTTATTCCACGGTGGTGGTTTTAGACTTTGGCAGTCAGTACAGTATGCTTATTGCCAGGCGAATCAGGGAATTCCAGGTTTATTGTGAAGTACTACCTTATTATATTGATGCTCAGAAGATAATTGAAATGTCCCCTGCTGGAATAATATTATCCGGTGGACCTGGCAGCGTATATCAGGAAGGGGCACCTCAATGCGATCCCGCATTGTTCTACACTGGTATTCCAATATTAGGCATATGCTATGGAATGCAATTAATAGCCTGTGAATTTCAAGGAAAAGTAAAGGAAGGTTTGCGTTCAGAATACGGAAAAACCCGGGTGCAAATAGCAGACCAAAATATATCTGGAAAGCTTTTTGCTGGTATTGCTGGTAAGGGTATAAGAGAATTAAAAGTGTGGATGAACCACCGGGATGAAGTAGTGTCAATGCCAGCTGGATTTAAAATAACCGCCCGCACCCTCCAGGGCACTTTCGCTGCTATAGAGGAAGAGTTTCACCAGATTTATGGACTCCAATTCCACCCCGAAGTATCTCATACGGAGCAAGGCAAGAAAATCCTTCATAATTTTCTTTTTAGTGTATGTTCATGTAAAGCGGGTTGGACCCCGGAAAATTTTATCCAAAAAGCAGTAAAAAGCATTCAGGAGCAAATAGCAGGAGAGGATAAAGTGGTATGCGCCCTAAGCGGAGGAGTAGATTCTTCAGTGGTGGCTTACCTGCTGGATAGGGCAGTAGGGGAGCAAGCTGTGTATATTTTTGTTGATCACGGCCTCCTAAGGGAACAAGAAAGTGCTGAAATAAAATGCACCTTTAGTCAGATGCTAAAAGGTAGATTCATCCATGTAAGTGCCCAAGAGAGGTTTTTGGCCCAGCTCCAGGGGGTAGAAGAACCAGAAGAAAAACGCCGTATCGTTGGGAATGAATTTATACAGGTGTTTAAAGAAGAAGCTCTCGCTTTGGGAGATGCAAACTACTTGGCCCAAGGGACTATCTATTCGGATGTGGTGGAAAGCGGTGCTCAATCTTCTGCTGCCACCATAAAATCACACCACAATGTAGGTGGATTACCTGAAGAATTGGGTTTCCAACTCCTTGAACCGCTTAAAGATTTGTTTAAAGATGAAGTTCGAAAGGTAGGACGAGAATTGGGAGTTCCATCCACTATAATTGAGAGGCAACCCTTTCCCGGTCCTGGCCTGGCGGTTAGGATAATTGGTGAAGTTACAGCGGAGAAGCTGGAGGTCTTGAAAAAAGCAGATTTAATTCTTCAGGAAGCGATGAACCATGAACCTGAATTTAAAAGAATGGTATGGCAGTTTTTTGCAGTTTACACCGAAATACATTCGGTGGGAGTAAGGCGTGGATATAGGGTGTGGGGACCGGTTTTGGCTATACGCTCGGTAGCCTCTCAGGATGGAATGACTGGCGAATGGGTGATGCCCCCTGCTTCCCTTCTAAAGGTGGTTGAAAAGCGAATATGCCAAGAAATTCCGACAGTTACTCGAGTTATCCTGGATATTACTTCTAAGCCCCCTGGAACTATAGAATGGGAATGATGATCAGGAGGTTAAGTTTAGAAGAGAACTTAAAATGAAAATAGATTTCATAATATGAAATATTTTTTATTGACAACCCCAAAGCGGTAAAGTATACTGGCTTTAGAATAATACAAAAAAGTGTTTCATAATATGAAAATATCTTGCTAACATTTAATGTCTGCGAAAAGGGCAACCCGTTTTACCGTAACCACTTAGTTGATTTCCCAGGAGGAAATTGTAAATTATCAGGTAAAGGGGTATTTGTTATGAAAACCCAGACCAGTGAAAAGTTAGTACAGTCAGTAGAAAGGACCTTGGGTATTTTAGAAGTTATGGCCAGCACGGGGCAGCCCATGAATTTAAGTGAAATTAGCAATCAGTTAAACCTGAAAGTGAGCACCGTTCACCGCTTGCTAAAAACTCTAATAAGTAAAGGGTTTGCCGAACAAGATCCCTATACTGGCAAGTATCAATTAGGGATGAAGACCTTCCATATCGGGAACTCTGCTCTTTATGCTTTGGATGTAAGGTATACTGCCCGCCCTTACCTCAAATCTCTAGTGGAAAAATACGGAGAAACAGCTAACTTGGCGGTGCTAGAAAGGGGTAGTGTGGTTTATATTGATCAGGTTGAATCCGATAAAATGGTTAAAATGATGGCCCGTTTGGGAGTTAGGAGCCCTTCCCACTCCAATGCAGTGGGAAAAGTGCTCCTGGCGGATGCCATCCATACCGAACTTTACCGGTATTTTCGAGAACATTCTTTGGAAAAGTATACTGCTAACACTATATGTAAAAAAGAAGAACTAAAAAAAGAACTGTTAAAGGTAAATAAACAGGGTTATGCGGTGGATTTGGAAGAAACAGAAGCAGGGATCCGGTGTGTAGCTGCGCCTATTTATAACCATAGGAAAAAAGCGGTAGCTGCCTTGGGTATATCGGGACCCAGTTATCGCATTAGTATGGATTATTTAAACCAAAAATTGGTGCCGGCGGTAAAAGAAAACTGCCTGGAAATATCTTATAGATTGGGTTATTCTCATTCTTCCCAGTACTAGCTTGAAAGATTAGGTTTTTCAAAATACTCGGCTTCTGAAAGGAGCATTGATTTGTATTGGATAGCGAAGATCGAGGTTATGTTAAAAGGCACGGTATTGGATCCTCAAGGCGCAGCAGTTAAAAACGCTTTGGAAACAATGGGGTGGTGCGAAGTAAAAGAGGTGCGGGTAGGAAAATATTTGGAAGTTGAACTTCAAGAAGAAGATGCATCCAAGGCAGGAGAGAAAGTGGAAGAGATGTGCCGCCGGCTATTAACAAATCCAGTAATTGAGGAATACCGCTATACTCTTCAGGAGGTAGACTAACGAATGAGGGTGGGAGTGATAGTTTTCCCCGGCTCTAATGGAGATATAGATGTTTATCACTTTTTTAAAGATGGAATGCAAATCCAAGTGGAATACATATGGCATAAGGAAATAAACCTGAGAAACACCGATTTAGTTGTGCTTCCAGGAGGCTTTTCTTACGGAGACTACTTGCGTCCAGGAGCCATTGCCAGACATACTAAAGTAATGTCAGCGGTAGAGGATCATGCTTCCCGAGGCGGGCTAGTTTTGGGTATTTGCAATGGATTTCAAATATTGACTGAAGCTGGAATGCTCCCGGGTGGATTCCTTAGAAATCAACACTTACAGTTTCGTTGCCAGTTTACCCCTATTAGAGTGGAGAATTGCCACACTCCATTTACTGTAGGAATAAAACCTGGCAGGGTGCTGCATCTTCCTGTGGCCAATGGCGACGGCAATTATTTTTTAGACTCCGCTAATATTCAAAAATTAGAGGATAAAAACCAGATAGTGTTTCGCTATACTGATTTCCAGGGAAAGTCAATGTCTTCTAATAATCCTACTGGCTCAGTGGATAACGTGGCGGGGGTCTGCAACCAAAAAAGAAACGTTCTGGGGATGATGCCCCATCCGGAGCGGGCCTGGGCTAATGATATGGGAGGAAGAGATGGTCTGGAGCTTTTCCATTCTTTGTTGAATTATTGGAAAGGGAAGGAGTAATACTGTTGGCCAGGGATATTTGGCGGGAATTAGGCCTATCTGATGAAGATTACAGAAAGATATGCGAAGACATGGAACGGGAACCCAGTTACCTTGAGTTGAACATGTACGGGGTGATGTGGTCCGAACATTGCAGTTATCGCCGTTCCCGCAATTTCTTGCAGCTATTTCCTACCGAAAAGGACCATGTGCTCCAAGGACCGGGCGGCAATGCCGGGGTGGTAGATGTGGGTGAGGGATGGGGTGTTTGCTTTAAAATTGAAAGCCACAACCATCCCTCTGCTGTGGAACCCTATCAGGGTTCATCTACTGGCGTGGGAGGTATTCTCCGGGATATTTTGGCTATGGGGGCTCGCCCCGTTGCCCTGCTGAACTCCCTGCGCTTTGGAGATGTAACTTCATCTGTTACCAGACATCTTTTAACAGGAGTGGTTAAAGGTATTGGAGATTATGGGAACTGTATTGGGGTACCTACGGTGGGAGGAGAGGTATATTTCCACTCGAGTTATCGATATAATCCTTTAGTAAATGCTATGGCAGTAGGATTGGCACCTAAGGACTGTTTGGTGCAAGGATCAGCTAGGGAAGTTGGCGCATCTGTGTTGCTTTTGGGGGCACCTACCGGAAAAGACGGTATCCAGGGAGTTACTTTTGCATCTGAGACACTTTCTTCTGATCCTGAGGCCAGTCGTCCAGCCGTACAAGTCGCTGATCCATTTATGGGTAAATTGTTGCTAGAATGCTGCTTGGAATTGGTTGAAGCAGGATTGATTTCGGGAATGCAGGATTTAGGAGGAGCCGGCTTAACTTGTGCCTCTGCTGAAATGGCTTCTCGGGGTGGGACCGGTATGGAACTGCATCTTGAAAAAGTTCATTGCCGGGAAGCAAATATGAGCCCTTATGAAATTATGTTGTCCGAGTCCCAGGAGCGGATGTTGTTAGTAATAAACCAAGAGTACTTATCCTCGGGGTTAGAAATAATTGATAAATGGGATATACCCTACTCAGTAATAGGAAAGGTTACAGACAGAGGAAATATTTCCATAAGAATGCAGAAGGAGATTTTAGCAGAAGTGCCGGCAGACAGCTTGGCAGAAGGCGCTCCCATATGCAGTTTACCTCGTCAGCAACCTGCTTATATTAAGAAAAACCAGGGTTGGACACCTAAAACGCTTCCTGCCTCGAAAGATCTGCAAGGGGATTTTTTTAAAATGCTTAATTCTCCAACTGTAGCTT